>PLSV01000248.1 GCA_003165235.1 Syntrophobacteraceae bacterium | reverse complement strand
GTGCTGAGGCACGTAATCCGCAAACTGAAGACAAAGGGATTGCGTCCGGCTTTTCTGAAGATCGACGTCCAGTATGCCGAGGAGGATCAAGCGCTGGGTGGAGAGTTCGATATCCCAGCCCGTAAGACCTATTCGGGTGAACTCTGTCCCGACCACTGCAACGTCATGGTCCTTGGCGACGCCTTACAGTGGGCGCATCGGGAAGAGTGCAACGCCCTTCTGGTGGAAACCGCCGGTTTATGCCTGCGCTGTTCACCATATGTGGATGGCGGGTTGGGGATAGTCGTGCTCGAAGCCACCAGCGGAATGAACCTCCCGCTCAAGGTCGGCCCGATGCTCTCGTTGGCGGATGTGGCGGTGGTCACCAAAATCGACCGGGTATCCCAGGCTGAAAGGGAAGTTTTTCGGGCCCGCATCCAGGATGTAGCGCCGGGAGTATGCGTCCGGGAAACCAACGCCCTTTACGGGATCGGCATTGACCCTCTCGTCACACATTTACTGTCGACGCCGCCCGTGGCTTTTGACGCACAAGGGCGCCCTGCGGCTCTCCTCTTGCGCGGAAACCCACCGGTCGGGACGTGCACGATTTGTGTCGGCAAAAAAGACATCGGCTGGCAATCCCACTTTGGTGTCGTCCGTCCGCTTGAAAACCAGATATTCTACAGGGGCGAATAGTCGTGAAAGACGCCACAATCTATTTTGACAATGCGGCGACAACCCCCATGGATCGGCGGGTTGCAAGAGCGATGCGCCCATTTCTGGACGGGATATATGGAAACCCATCGAGTCTGTATAGACAAGGGCGGCTGGCGCGCCAGGCCGTAGAGAAAGCAAGGGGTCAGGTTGCAGCTTTGCTGCAGGCCGCCTCTGATGAAATCATCTTTACGGCCAGCGGCACAGAGGCCAGTAACCTCGCTTTGACCGGTTTAGTCGAACCCATGGCCCCCGGGCCTGTTCATATCGTCACCAGTCGAATCGAACATCCAGCAGTTATGGCCACATGTGCTGCGCAGGAACAACGCGGGGTGTCCATCACGCGCCTTCCCGCAAGTCCCGACGGTCTGATATATCCAGCGGATCTGGCTGCCGCGCTGCGGCCCACCACGAAGCTGGTTTCGATCATGGCGGCCAATAATATTGTCGGGACCTTGCAGCCGATTGCGGAACTGGGCAGGATTGCGCACTCTGCCGGGGTCCTGTTCCACACGGATGCCGTCCAGGCCGGCGGGAAATTGCCGCTGGATTTGAAATCTTTATCGGTCGATATGCTTTCGCTTTCGGCCCATAAACTCTACGGGCCGAAGGGGGTGGGCGCTCTTTACCTGCGCAAGGGCACCAATCTATTGCCTATTATTCATGGCGGGGGGCAGGAGCGCGGTTTGCGTTCAGCTACCGAGAATGTGGCAGGCATCGTTGGGTTTGGCTGTGCAGCCGAGATTGCCCGCGCCTCCATGGCCGAGGAGACAGTCAAACTCGTAGCCCTGCAGGACCGCCTGATCGAATGCCTGTGTTCTGGGCAATTGCCGACCTATCTCATCGGACACCGATACAAACGCTTGCCCGGACACGTTTGCATTGGCTTGGCCGGGATGGAAGGGGAGGCGATGCATCTTCTGCTTGAGCTGGATGCGCACGGGATAGCGGTATCAAGCGGCAGTGCGTGCAGTTCTCATCATGTTGATGCCCCCTCCGAAACTCTTTTGGCTATGGGGTTTGATCCGGTGCGGGCGCGCGGATCTTTGAGGATCGCTCTTGGGCGTTTCAACACGGCGGATGAGGTAGAAAAGTTTCTGGAGCTTTTCACAAAAATCGTTCGAAAATTACGTCCCATCAGTTCACGGTCACAGGAGACGACCAAGTGTCGTGAAAAGAGGAAAAAGTGAGGAGACAGTTGATGAATGCCGAAGTGAGAATAGTCAAAGAAGCGGATTTGCCGGGTTTAAACTGTGGCATATGCGGCTTTCGCACATGCAGGGATTTTGCTCGACATTTGCCCGGAGACCCGACTCTCATTCAACGCTGTATCCACTTGTCCGAAGATCGCATCGGCGCGACACAAGATCAGACAGCGGATACGGCGACATGTTCTACGGCCTGCGCTGAGTGCTGTTTACCGGAGAAAGGACATTCTATTAACACGAGGACGCCCGATAGTCCCTGGCAGGACACCCTCGGACGCGAGTTCGACTTCTTTCTTGAGCATTTTCCAGAGGACCCCGGTCCGCGCGAGATCATTCTTCCTCATAACCCGATGTTGACGCGGGAGATGGAAATCCGGGACGGGGATATTCTGATCGGCAGGCCGCTTGGCATGTCCTGCGGTTGTCCCATTACCCACTGTGGTGAGGTGATGCAGGTTGACCGGCGCACCGGGGTAATCGTATGGTGTGTCACCGGACCGCTCAGACCCCGTCAGGAGGGGTTTAAGGATATTGGGTATTACATCGCCGAAGGTTATGAGGGGATGATCAAAGAGACGCGCGCCCAGATCAGGATCGGGGCGCGCTATTACTTCCAGCCCCGCATGTGCATGCTGCAATGGCGACACAGTGGGTTGGTGAACTACCTCAACAGAACACAAACCGGACTGCAGGTTCGTTTGGAAGGTCTCTGGATCGGGTAGAAAGGAAGAGAGGGTCGCGGCCTGCACAAATACATGCGACCAGATATACGATATGTATTCACATCCTGCGTCGCGTCCAGCAAGTTTACCGGGAGCAACTTCGCTAAAACTCACAGATAATTGAATGGGCTTTCAGGGTGTTTCAAGAGGTTTTTCGGGTGAAATCCGGGTGCAAAAGGCGCCTCACATCCATTGCTTTAAGAAATTCATCCGTGACGAGGGCAAAGTTGCCTGCCGTCGTTTCCGCTTTTTAGCTCAATACGGCGACAAGGAAGTTGCTCAAGGCGCTTAATGCAGGTTATTATAAGTTCAGAAAAGAAATGCCTGTCTGCCGGGATCGACAATTTGGCAAGAGAAGCCGGTCCTCGCGGCAGAGAAACGAGATTCCCCTGTGAGCATTACAGAACATCTGAAAAATCTGTTAGACGTGGGGAAAACGGTCTGCCTCGTCACGGCGATTCAGTCCGACAGACCGGAATTCCCACCTGGAGCCAAGGCGCTGTTTCTCCCGGACGGAAGCATAGAAGGAACGGTTCCCCCTGTAGAACTGACAGAGCCCCTGGCCCAATTGGCGCGCGAAGCCCTGACGTCCAAGAAGAAGCAGATCACGGAGCTCGCGCCGGGGCTCCGGGTCTTCATCGACGTGCTCGCGCCCGAGGCCCGGCTCCTTATCTGCGGCGCCGGGCACATCGCAGTGCCTTTGGCGCTGTTTGCGCGGGAGGTCGGCTTTTCCGTCACGGTCTTGGACGACCGCCCCGATTTTGCCAACACCTCCCGATTCCCCCGCTGTGAAGTGCTGGTCGAGGACTTCACACCGGCCTTGAGGGGCCTGCCTTTGGGTTCCGACACCTATGTCGTGGTCATCACACGGGGCCACGAGCACGATTTTGAATGCCTCTTAGAGATTCTGCCCAAGGAGACAGCCTACGTGGGGTTGATCGGAAGCCGGCGACGCGTCGAGTTCGTGAAGCTTGAGCTGCGAAGAAAGGGCATTCCAGCCCCTTGCCTCGATCTCCTGCACACGCCCATCGGCCTGCCCATCGGAGCTGAATCTCCAGAGGAAATCGCGCTTTGCATCGCGGCCGAACTCGTGGCCGCACGCAGGCTCGGCAATGTGGCGACGCGAAGAGTTCAAGGTGAGAAGAGAGCCGGACCATGAATGATCGAGAGATTTTAGGGAAACTTGCCGAACTGGCTGAACAGGGCATTCCAGTGTGTCTGGCGACGATCGTGGAGACTGAGGGTTCTACGCCACGCGAGATCGGCGCCAAGATGCTGGTCGGGGCCGACGGATGGACTTTTGGATCGGTCGGCGGCGGGTGTGGCGAATATCAGGTAAAAAGCGCCGCCCTCCGGTGTCTGCTCGTGTCAGGGCAGCCCAAACTCCTGGAAGTGGACCTGACCGACGACCTCGGGACGCGAGGCGGCGATGTCTGCGGCGGCAAAATGTGGGTATTCGTCGAAAAAACCGTCGCCCCCTGAGAAGCATCGAAGGAGCGACCGGCGTCTGCGTTGCCCTTCTCCACGTTTCAACTTCAGCTCCGACTCCTCTTCCAAAGACGCTTTTAAGGTTGAGCACAGTTGGGAACTTGGTTGACAGTGCACGGAGCAGGGAGGAAGGAAGTCTCTTTTCCTCCCTCTGTCCGCTTTCCTCCATCTTCTGTTAGGCGGCCGGCTTTGCCGAAAGGACCGGCCCTTCGGCCTGCGTATGTTCGGCAATATATTTTTCTTTTATGCTCAGCAGCATAAGAACTATCGGCCTGTAGGCCAGGTGCGCCCATTTGGCGAAAGGCACTTCGAGCACTAGCATGGGGATCGCCACCATCATGTGAATTACATAGATCGCGTAGGTGACCAGCGGCCAATCCAGAAGACGTGTGAAGTTGATGAAAATGCCGGTCATGGTGGTCAACTGCAGCAGGATCAGGAACATCCAGTCGGTCCCATGCGAACTCTTATATTGCGGCTTGCTCTTCCTGAGGCGCCCGATCAGCGCGTATGTGGTGCCATACATTATTGCGAACGTGGCGTAATAGCCGATCAGCCGGATCGGGTGGAAGATCGAGTACTCGGTCCTTCCGCCAAGCGAGGCCCAGCCGCGCTGAAACTTTAACCAATCGATCCCGAGGGGCAGGCCGTTTACCAAAACGACCACCATCAGGAAGATAGCAGAATATCCGGTCATAATTGCAAGATGGACGATCCACTGCTGCCTGTCCTTGCATTTGCCGAACTGTTTCTGAGTCAAAAGGTTAATGAAAAAGAGCTTCAGTTCGTTCAAATACATCCCCACGGGGACCTTCGTAAAATAATCCCCCATGACGATCTTGATGCAGCGGTACACATTGGTCAGCAGGAAAAACAGCAATATGGCGGCCATTACCAGGTCAGCCTTTTCAATCCCATCCGATGGCCATACGGAGTTGAGGTCCGTGTGCGCCCAGTTTATCGGGCTGCTGTGGAAAATCAGCAGTCCAAGGCCTACTAGAATACCGACTATAGCGACGGCAATGATTTCGAATGTTTCAGAAGTATAGAACTTGCGTGCAAAACCAGTCCAGTCGTAGAGCGAGGTTAGATATCTGCGCAAGACCATCATTGTTTCGCCGGGGTCCGCCCCGCGGGGGCACCTGGTCGAGCAGTCACCGCAGTAATAGCACAGCCAGGGTTCGGGCGATCTCAGGATTTTTTCTTTTTGTCCCAGTTGAATGTACCTCACCAGTTTCCTGGGGAAAGGGTTCTCAGGGGTCGCCAAGTCGCAGATAGCGGTGCACGTCCCGCAGTTGTAGCACTTGTTCGCATCCTTCAGCCCGTACTCCTCCAGTTCCCGGATCAAATTAGGATCGACTTTGTTGATCATCCGTTTAACCTCCAGCAAATTTTGAAAAGATCACAAGAGCGGGGGAATGATTTCTCACTTTAAAGATGCCCCGCACCCCACGGGGTTTCGGCCCCACGCGCAAGTGCGTAAGCGCCGAACGCTCAGCGCCGGGCTCTCGCGGCGGGTGGCCGGAGGCCCCCGCCGCAGCGCCACATACATCTCGATGCTCCGCCGGGCGGAGGGGGTGTGGGGGTGCAGCTCCCCACGCCTTGCGAAAGCATCATTTGATATTCTCTTGAACGCAAGGTGTTAATATCCCTTGTATGGGTTCGGGCCGATCTCGACAAGTCTTTCGGCATATTCATCGAGCAGAGCGGGAAGCTTATCGTAATCGGTAATGGCAACTGTCTCGAACCGGACGCGATCCGACTCCAGAACGAGCCGGTCAAGGGTTTCCTTGACCTTGCTGAGCCGAATGTTGGCCAGTTCGCTGCCTTTCATAAAATGGCACTGATAATTGTCGCCATGGCGACACCCCAGCAGGATGATCCCGTCGATCCCCTTGGATAAAGAGTCGGCGATCCAGACCAGGTTGAGCGAGCCGAGGCAGCGAAGTTGAATTACGCGAACCCACGCGTTGTAGTTCATCCTGCGAAGACCGCTCATATCCAGCGCGGGATAGGCGTCGTTTTCGCAGCAGAGCACCAGAATGCGCGGTTTCTCCTCGTATTCGTCAGGAACGTTGATCGACTTGATGATATCGCCGATCATTCCCACTGAATAGTTCTTGAAGGAGATGATGCGCTCGGGGCAGGACCCCATGCATATGGAGCAGCGGCGGCACCGGGTCGGCTGAGGAAGAGGATTTCCTTTTTCGTCCTCGTTGATCGCGCCGAACGGACACTCTTCCGTACACCGCTTGCACTGCGTACAGCGTTGCATGAAGAATTCCGGGTAGGTCAAGTCACCAGCCCTGGGATGAACCGCCATGCCATGACTGGTCAACTCGACGCACTGAATGGCCTTCATGGCGGCACCGGCGGCGTCTTCGATGGCGTTTGAAATACCCATGGGACGGCGGACCGGACCAGCCGCATAAATACCTGTCCGGCGGCTCTCGTATGGGAAACATATGTAGTGGGAATCGGGAAAGCCGTACTGAAGTTCCGGAAGCTCAGGACCCTGGCGGTACTCAAGGTTCAGGACGTCAGAGATGAAGATGGAGTCGACGGAGGCGACCATATCATCCTTCTTTTCCTCGTCTTCCGGCTTCTTCAGCTTGAAGTCTTCCCCGAACGCCGTCACCGGCGCCATCCCGGTGGCGAGCACAACCATGTCCAGGTCGTCCAGGAGGATAGTGTCCCCGAGAAGCTCGTCAAAAGCTTGTACGGCAAGTTTGCCTCCGCTCGTGAGAACCTCGGGCACCTGTGTCCTGACAAAAATTACGCCCTCCTGCTGGGCCTTTCTGAAGAAATCCTCACCCTGGCCGGGGGTGCGCATCTCCTGGTAGAAAACGAACACGTTCGCCTTCGGGTCCTGCTGCTTGATCTGGATGGCCTGCTTAAGGGCGGTGAAACAGCAGACCGAAGAGCAGTAAGCCAGATGTTTCGGGTCGCGCTGACCGGCGCACTGGATAAAGGCGACCGTCTTCAGGGCTTTGCCGTCCGCCGGCCTTGTAATTTTGCCGGATTTTGCGCGTTCTTCGAATTGAACGTTTGTGATGACATTCGCGGATGCGCCATACCCGAGCTTTTTGTCCAGCTTTTCGGGGTCGTAGGGCTTCCAGCCTGCCGCAAGTACGACCGCGCCGATATTATAATCGCTTGTGGACCCGTTCTGCTTGATCTTTGCGTTGAAAACACAGGGGCCGCCGGAGAGCTTTTCAACTTTCGACCCGGTCAGCACCTTGATCTTTTCGTTGTCGTTGACTGCGGCGATCAGCTTGTTGATTTCGTTGGCCTGCACGTCCTTGAACGGAAAGGTGACAGTTTTTGAGACGTTTTTCTGAAAACCGCCAAGCTCGTTTTCCTTCTCGACCAGCACGGCGGAGTATCCCGCCCTGGCCACCTCGAGGGCCGCCGTCATACCGGTCGTCCCGCCGCCCACGACCAGGATGTCCTTCGACATTTCCTGCTCGGGCTGGTAAGGCTCAGGAGGCTCCATTTGCTTCATCCTGCCGGCGCTCATCCGAAGGTAGTCTTCGGCCATCATCTGCGTGTCTTCATCGTTTGCCGGATGGCTCCATACCACCTGCTCGCGCAGGTTCACACGATCCAGGAGGGTCCCTTCGAAGTTGAAGACATCGTACATCACGCGTTGCGAACAGGCAGCGACAATCAGGGTGTTTACCCCATCGTTTGCGATGTCATCCCTGATAATCTGTGCGCCTTCCGAACTGCAAAGGTTCGGATGGTTCTTGCACAACGCCGCTTTGCATTCGGATGTTGCAACCTTGCTGAGCTGTCCTATGTCGAGGGACTCCCCGATACCACAGCCCGTACAAATATATACCGCAATCTTTTTGTCCATCGAGTCTACCTCCTGGCAACGGATTGGATGGCTTTGAGCGCTGCGGCCGTGCCGTCCTGAACTGATTCGGAAACGCCCGCCGGGGTCCTTGAACAGCCTGCGGCGACAAAGCCCGGGGTCACTTCCAGCGAGGCGATGAATCCGTAGTCATCGCGCTGGGCGAAAGCAGGCAGGGGCGAAAGAGAAGTGTTGGGCTGCATGCCGGTGGCAAGCACCGCCAGGTCGACGCTGATCTGGTTCAGGCTGCCCGCAGTGGTATCCTCGACCTTGAGGATGGGGTTCTTCGTTGCGGCGTCCTCTTCGATTTTCGCGACTTTACCTTTGAAGAAAACAATGTTGCCGTCTTCCTTAAGCTTGGCGTAGAAGGACTCCAGCCGGTCCATCGCGCGAATATCGATGAAGAATATGTATATCTTCGCATCCGGATATTGTTCGCGCACATAGGTGGCCTGCTTCATGGAAGCCATGCAGCAGATGGAGGAACAGAAAGGGAGGTTGTTCTCATCGCGCGAACCTGCGCATTGCACGAAACCGACCGTCTGCGGCTCTTTGCCGTCCGAAGGGCGAACGATCTTGCCCTTTGTGGGGCCATTGCTCGCCGCGAGGCGCTCCATCATAACGTTGGTTATGACATTCGGATAGGTCCCGAAACCGAGCGTATCAAGCTTCTTGGCGTCGTAGGGGCTCCAGCCCGTCGCCCAGACCACGGCCCCGACCTTTAGTTCAACCGTCTTGGCCTGCATATCAAGCTCGATTGCATCATACTCGCACGCCTGCTTCACCTTCTGTGCTTCCGGGCTTTTGGCAAGCGCCGGGTCGATCACGAAACGCTGCGGGAAGGCCATCTCGTGGGGCAGGTATGCCGCCTTGATCTTATCCATTCCATAATTGAACGGATTGTCGATCTCCATCGTGCATGCATCGTAGCATTTGCCGCATCCGGTGCACTTCTCATTTACATAGCGGGGATTGATTTTGATCCTGACATTCCACGCGCCTTTTTGGCCGGAAACAGATTCCACCTCGGCCATGGTGAAGAAGCGAATCCTGCTGTTGTTTTTTATCCTGCGGAAATTTAGCTCGAGGCCACAGTACGGGGGGCACAGCTTCGGAAAATATTGGTGAAGCTGGGCCACTCGGCCTCCCAGATAAGGATTTTTCTCCACGAGATAGACCTCGCGGCCCGCTTCTGCTGCTTCGATGGCGGCTGTCAGCCCGCTCATGCCGCCCCCGACCACCAGAATACTCTGCGTTTCTAAGTCAACCATGCTTATCCTCCTAAACTGATTAGTAAAACAAATATCGAGAACCCCGCGAGCAATTGCGCTCAACCCCCTTGAAGCAATTCGATTACTCAATGGGATTGCAAACCGCCAAACTGTTCTCGCGGCGCCTGTGTATCCCAAACGATACTTAGTTCGATGAAAACCCAGGAAATGGACAACTCGGGGCCATCAAGAGCTTAATAGTACAAACTATTGAGAAATTAAGGTTTCCCCAGCCATCGCGGAGCGCGTTGAAACCACATAAAACCACACATTATTCAGCTATGGTGGACAAATTTTCCCGGTAGCTCAACGCAGTTGCAGGATTTACAACGAGAAAGCAGGAAGCGATTTCCGGAGAACTACACCCAGCTTGTGACGCGAATTCGTTACCGTACCTCATTTTTTTCTAGCAGGCAATCCTTGAACTCCGATATTCATTAAACCGTCTATCTATATAGCCAAATTCAGCCGATGTCAATATCCTTGCTATCAATTAATCTCCTCCGGCTCAGGCTCCGAATTGTTTGGGCCCAGAAGCACCTGGGCTTCTTCGGATGGAAGCTCCTGCACGTTGCGCAGCTTCCGCTCTATTGCACGAGACCTCTTTGCGGCGTCATCCATAGTATTTGCCGCCTGATCCAATTTTTTCTTGACCCCATCGAGGGTGGTTCCGAATTTCCCAAATTCGGTCTTGACCGCCCCGAGAAGCTTCCAGACCTCGCTCGACCGCTTCTGAATGGCAAGCGTCCGAAACCCCATCTGAAGGCTGTTCAGAAGAGCGGCCAGAGTAGTCGGTCCCGCTACGATCACGCGGCACTCGCGCTGCAGGATTTCAACCAGCCAGGTCCTCCTGATCACCTCGGCATAAAGACCCTCTGTAGGAAGAAACATGATCCCGAAATCAGTCGTTGCGGGCGGGTTGATGTATTTATCGCAAATTGTTTTTGCGCAATTCTTTATTGTGGCCGACAGCATCTTTGCTGCCTGTTCGGCGGCTGGGAGGTCGCAATTTTCCTGGGCGTCAACCAGCCTCTGGTAATCTTCGATCGGGAATTTTGCGTCAATCGGGAGCCACACGACCTCCATACCGTCTTCATCGCCCCGCCCCGGCAACCGGACTGCAAATTCCACCACTTCCCCGGAATTCTCCCTCGTCTGGACATTTCGTTCGAATTGATCAGGCGTCAGGATTTGTTCAAGGAGCGTTTCAAGCTGTATCTCCCCCCATACGCCCCTGGTTTTCACATTGGTCAGCACCCGCTTCAGGTCGCCAACCCCCGTCGCCAGGACCTGCATTTCGCCCAATCCTTTATGGACCTGCTCCAGTCTTTCCGAGACCTGCTTAAACGATTCTCCAAGTCTTTTTTCGAGTGTCCCCTGTAGTTTTTCGTCAACGGTCGCCCGCATCTGTTCGAGTTGCCTGGAGTTGTCTTCCTGAATCTGTTTAAGTTTGTCGTCTATTGCGTTTCGAAGGGCATCCAACCGGTTTTCATTGGATTCGGTCAACCTTGCCAGCCTGAGGGTAAACGCCTCGATCTGCTCCTTTTGCAACGTCGCCATACCGGACATCCCCCTGAGCACGGAATCGTTGAAGTTCTTCAGGGTTGCTGAAACCTCCTCTTTGAGTATTCTCGAACCGGAATTGGATTCTTCTCTCAGTTGATCGAGTTTTTTGCTGTTTTCGGATTGAAGAAATGTGAGCCTCTGCTCCAATGTTTCACGGATTGCCCCCAGTTTCTGCTCGTTTGTTTCGGTCAGCTTTGAAAGCCTCTCGGAAAAGATATCGAGCTGGTTTTTCTGAAGGCTGGCAACCTCAGACATGCCTCTTAGGACCGAGTCGTTAAAGTTCTTGAGAGAACTGGAAACCTCTTCCCTCAGTGTCTTGGAATTTGCTGAAGAATCGTCGCGCACCATTGAAAGCTGTTTGACGCTTTCCTGCTGCACCGACTGCAGCCGATGTTCGATGGTTTCCCGCATCGAGTCGAGCTTTTTCTCGGTTGTCTCCGTCAGAATTGAGAGTTGGCCGGCGAATGCGTCAAGCTGAGCCTTGAGAAGACCGGCGATATTGGTCATGCTGGTTTGAAGGGAGTCTCCGAAAGACTTCAGAGAGTTTCCAGTCTCCTCGCGTCCCTGCCGGGCGACCAGTGTGGCCTCTTCGCGATTCTTGGCGATTTCATCCCGTAATGAACGCTCGCATCGCTCCACTCCTCTATCCACCGAATCGAAACGGGGAATAAATGAGGTAAAATCGCCGCCCTTTCTGCGAAGCAGAATCAACACGCAGATGACGTTAAAGCAGAGCAAGACGATTATGATCACCAGGGCAGATAAGAAAGCCGTTTGCAAAAGCTCCGCTCCGCCGGACAAAACCTGCATCTTTTACTCCGTCTTTGCGCTCCTTGCCTCGAGAGGGTAAGGGGTGAGGGTGAGAGGGGGTAAGGGGTGATTTATTCACATCTCCGTATTGCCCCTTTTCTAGTATCCTTTGCACCACGGAGAGTCAAATAGTTTGCAAAAGTCATTGAAATTCAATAGAATTTTTACTCCCTTTGTAGTTTGGACCTCCTGACCATTTTCAATCGCTGGTAACTATCTTTCGAATGAGGATGAAAAATGAGCATCGAATGTAAAATAGGAGATCGCTCCCCGGCAGCGGACCGGGAGGTGAGAAAGATCCTGTGCGGCACGAAAACAATAGCCGTCGTCGGCATCTCGGCCAAAGAGGAGCGCGCCAGCCACATGGTTGCAAAATATCTGATTGGGCAAGGTTTTAAGGTGATAGGGGTCAATCCGAAGTTCGAGGAAGTTCTGGGGGCAAAATGCTATCCGGACTTGAAGTCAATTCCGGAGCATGTGGACATGGTCGATATTTTCCGCAAGCCCGACGCTATTGCGGCCGTCGTTGACGAGGCAATCGAAATCGGGGCCGGCTCGGTATGGATGCAGCTTGGCCTGGAAGACGAAGAGGCTGCCCAAAAGGCGAAGCGCGCCGGCCTGAGCGTTGTGATGAACAAGTGCACGAAAATAGAACACATCCGTCTTTGCGGCACCAATCTTTGATTGCGACACTCCGCAAGTTGGGCAGATTGACTTTAACCGCACACCCGTTTACCGGGTTTCCGCGTCCAAGTATCTACTTCGTCACTCAGAGGTCTTATGGTTGAACAGGCATGGTTCGGCAAAACCGGTTTTAAGGTTTCGAGGCTTGTGCAGGGCACGTGGGTGACCGGGGGCTGGGCATGGGGAGGCTCTGATGAAACAGAGTCCCTGCTCGCCATCCTGCGGGCGCTCGAACTTGGGATAAACTTCATCGACACTGCTCCCGTCTATGGGTTCGGAAAATCGGAGGAGATCGTCGGACGTGCGATACGCCAATGGGGGCGTGAAAAAGTCACAGTCGCAACGAAATGCGGGCTCGAGTGGGACCAGGGCCGGCGAATCCGCCGAAATTCCCGCCCTGAGCGCATTCTGCATGAAGCAGAGGAGAGCCTGCGCCGGCTCGGGGTCGACTGCATCGACCTTCTCCAGATCCATTGGCCCGATCCGGACGCCCCTTTCGAAAATTCCATGCATGCGCTTATAAAACTGCAGGAACAAGGCAAAATCCGATGCTTCGGCCTGAGCAATTTCAGCCGCGAACAGGTGCTGGAATGCCTGAGAACGGGTCCCGTTTGCAGCCTCCAACCTCCGTACAATATATTTGAACGGCAATCCGAAAAAGAGATCCTTCCATTTTGCGTGGAAAACGAAATCCCCACACTCGTTTACGGTGGGCTATGCCGCGGACTCCTTACCGGCAAATTCACAGGAAACGAAACCTTTCCAAAAGGCGACCTTCGCCGGACAGATCCGATGTTCAAGCCAGACCGCTTCAAAAAATATGCGGACACAGTGAATGAAATCAAAGCGGTTGCAGCCGAATATGGAAAGACCCCCGCGCAGCTTGCCCTGAGATGGGCCATCCACCAGCCGGGGGTGACCTGCGTAATAGCCGGGGCGAGGACCGCAAAGCAGGCCGAAGAAAATGCGGGGGCGCTGGACTGGGAAATCAGTCCCAGCGACTTGACAAGAGTGGATGAAATCGTTGCCGGCCATGTCGGCGAACCTACGGCCGGTTCGTGAGTCCAACCATACATAGCGGCATACGTGCAGCCCGGTAATGTCCGGACGGCCTCCCTCAGCCTTCCGGCATTTTCGTTAATGACCCGATGCTCTGCGAGGCGCTTTATGCCGGCTCGCTTAGTCAAAAAGAACAGCCAGCTCAAGTGAGGCAAAAATGAAACGCCACAAGATTGCGGTCATCCCCGGAGATGGGATTGGCAAGGAAGTGATCCCGGAAGGGCTGCGTGTGGTGGAATCCGCCGCCCGTCTATACGGAATCGATATTGAGTTCAGGCATTTCGACTGGTCGTGCGTGGAATACTACCAGGAGCACGGTCAGATGTTGCCCGATGACTGGCACGCTCAACTCAAGACCTACGACGCCATCTTTTTCGGCGCTGTCGGCTGGCCGGACGTGGTCCCCGATCACGTCTCCTTATGGGGTTCGGTACTGAAGTTCCGCCGGGAGTTCGATCAGTACGTAAACCTGCGTCCCGTAAGACTGATGGCGGGCGTTCCCTGTCCGCTGGCCGGACGCAAGCCTGGAGATATCGACTTCTACGTAGTGCGTGAGAACACCGAGGGAGAGTACTCGAGTATAGGTGGGAAAA
This sequence comes from Syntrophobacteraceae bacterium, assembly GCA_003165235.1. Lineage (GTDB taxonomy): Bacteria > Desulfobacterota > Syntrophobacteria > Syntrophobacterales > Syntrophobacteraceae > SbD1. The sequence continues at coordinate 3,679 of PLSV01000248.1, read as the reverse complement.
TATTTGAGAACACCGACCGGGAGGTCGTAATGCAGCAATCCGTCTTCACCCGCAAGGGTGTGGACCGGATATTGAAATATGCCTTTGAATTAGCGCAGAGTCGCCCCAAGAAACATCTTACCTCCGCTACCAAATCCAACGGAATCGCCATCAGCATGCCTTATTGGGACGACAGAGTCAGAGAGATCGCCAAGCAGTATCCTGACGTCAAATGGGACCAGCACCATATCGATATTCTTGCCGCACGATTCGTTCTAAGCCCGGAGCGCTTCGATGTGGTCGTTGCTTCCAACCTGTTCGGGGATATCCTCTCCGATCTGGGGCCGGCGTGCGCAGGCACTCTCGGCATAGCGCCATCGGCCAACATCAACCCGGAACGCATATTCCCCTCGATGTTCGAACCGGTGCACGGTTCTGCGCCTGATATCTACGGACGCAACATCGCCAATCCCATCGCCGCTATCTGGTCAGGGGCCTTGATGCTCGATTTCCTGGGCAACGGAGAAGAGAAGTTCACAGCGGCCGGCGACTCCATCATCGCCGCCATTGAAGCGACCATCGTCGCCGGACCGCGCACACCGGATATGGGGGGCGACGCCGACGCCACTGAACTTGGCAAAGCTATCGCTGCGGCGCTTCGTTGACCGCAAATGACCGCAATGGGCCTTCCTTCGCCTCGGACCCTTATATCTCGTTTTTCACTGCGGCCGCAATCTGCGCAAGAGTTTTTCTTGCATCTCCAAAAACCATCATTGTGTTAGGCCGCACAAAAAGCTCATTTTCAACACCGGCGAAACCTGGATTCATGCTTCTTTTAAGGACGATTACGGCCTTCGACCGATCCACATTTAGAATAGGCATCCCGAAGATCGGGCTGCCAGGTGTGTCCTTTGCGGCCGGATTGACCACGTCATTTGCGCCGACCACGATGGAAACATCCGTCCTTGGAAAATCATCATTGATCAAATCAAGCTCGTAAAGCTGATCGTAGGGCACATTCGCCTCGGCAAGAAGAACGTTCATATGTCCGGGCATCCGTCCCGCAACAGGATGGATCGCATATCTTACGACAGCCCCGGTTTTTTCGAGCAATTCCGCCAGATCGCGCACCGCATGCTGCGCTTGCGCAACGGCCATCCCGTAACCCGGAACCACGATGACTGAATCGGCCAGCTTCAGGATCTCAGCAGCATCCTCGGGCGTGCCCTCGCGAACCATGCCGCCCTCCTTCTCCGCCTGTTTTCGGTGGACATTAGCCCCGAAAGCCCCGAAGATGACATTGCGGAACGAACGGTTCATAGCTTTGCTCATGCGGAGCGCCAGAATGAGTCCGGAGCCGCCGTCCAGGGCCCCGCAGACAATCAGCACGGGAACGTTCAAGGCAAAGCCCGTCGCCGCCGCCGCCAGACCGGCGTAGGAATTCAGAAGGCAGATGACGACAGGCATGTCAGCCCCGCCGATGCGAACGACCATTAGAACGCCCAGAAGCAGCCCAACCGCCAGGAGAATGTTGAACAACACCAACTGGTCCGGTCTCGCCGCCAGAATGGCGAGCAGCATTAGCGCTACGGCTAGAAGGGTCAAATTCACCGCGTTTTGCCCCGGAAAAGTTTGGGGCCGGCCCGGCAAGATGCCCAGCAATTTCCCGAAGGCCATCAAACTGCCGGTGAAGGTAATAGTTCCGAGCAACACTTCAAAACCGATCGCTCCAATATCAAAAGGGCTGAGTTGCAAACGATAATTGAAATATTCGGCCACACCGACCAGCGCAACCGCAAGACCTCCGAAAGCATGCGAAAGCGCGATTCGCTCGGGCATCTTGGTCATGGGGATCCATCGGCCCATCGGAACCCCGATCACCGTTCCAACAACCAATCCCCCAACGATCCATTCATAAGTCACAATCCTTCTGTTCAGGAGTGTGCCCACTACGGCAAGCAGCATTCCCAATGCCGCGAGGTTTAACCCCCGGCGCGCCGTCTCGGAATGCGAAAGGCCGCGCAACCCCAGAAGAAAGAGAACCGATGCGATTAAAAGGGTGAAGAGGTATCCACTCTGCCTCAAATCAATGCCTGCAAACAGGTCATGGGCATTCATGCTTCTCTCTTCTCTTTCTTTTTGAACATCTTGAGCATCCTGTCGGTAATGAGAAAACCACCCACCACATTTATGGATGCCGCCGCCACCGCCACGGCGCCGAGAATGGAACTTGCCATGTTCCTGTCCTCACCCGCAATGATCAGCGAAGCCACAAGGGAGATGCCTGAAATAGCATTGGTAAAAGCCATGAGCGGCGTATGAAGAAGCTGGGGCACCTTCGAAATCACATGGTAGCCGGCGAAAGCGGCCAGGGCAAAGATGTAGAGCAGGATCAGGAAATTCTGGCATTCCATGTAGGCTCTCCTGATTTAAGGTATAAGGGAAGTGGGATATCTAAACCGAATAATGCCTGGAAATAGCCTCATTGACGATTTCACCCAGGTGGGTAATCAAGCACCCTTTAATTATCTCGTCATCAAAGTTCATCCGGAACCACCGTTCTTCAGGGTCCCAGTATTCAATCACCAGGTTAAACATGTTCGAGGAAAACATCTGGCTGGCATGCACGGCAACCCGCCCCGGCAGATTTTCCAAACCGATGATGAGCACTCCGTTCACATCCACTTCCTCGTCAGGCCGCGAACCGGCGACATTGCCGCCGGACTCCGCCGCACAGTCCACGATCACCGACCCTCCGGACATGCCCCTTACCATCTCTTCGGTAATGATGAGCGGCGCTCTGCGGCCGAACACCTGGGCGGTGGTGATCACGACGTCTGAAGCGGCGCACACGCCGGCCATAGCCGTCCGCTGCATGGCAAGCTGCTCCCCGCTCAGAGCCCCGGCATACCCGCCCTGCGTGTGACCGGTTTCTCCCAGGTCGATCTTGACAAATCGGGCGCCCAGGGATTTAACCTGTTCCTCAACCTCCGGCCGGGTATCAAATGCTTCTACGCGCGCACCCAGCCGTTTTGCCGTTGCTATGGCTTGAAGGCCCGCCACTCCCGCCCCGACAACAAAGACCCGCGCCGGCGAAATAGTGCCGGCGGCTGTCATCATCATAGGAAAGATCTTGGCAAGCCGCCCGGCAGCCACGATCACGGCTGCGTATCCCGCCAAGCTGGCCTGGGAGCTCAGAACATCCATTTTCTGGGCGCGGGTTATACGCGGGATCATTTCAAGGCTGATAGCGGAGACGCCCCGATCGCGCAGGATTTCGACCATCGCTCTTTCGCGGAACGGATCCATCAGGTTGATGCAGATGGCATGATGTTTCAGGCCGGCAACCTCTTCACGGGAAACTCCACGTATGCTCAGAACCAAATCGGCATCTTTGAGCAGGCTCTTCCGGTCAACGATGACCGTAGCCCCAGCCCTGCTATAAGCCTCGTCGGAAATGCCCAGGGATTGGCCTGCGCCGGATTCGACAACCATATCGGCCCCCGCATGTGCGAGCCTGGCGGCGTGTTCAGGTAGAAGCGCAACGCGGTTCTCTCGAGGGTGAACTTCTCTTGGAACGCCAACAATCATGGTGGGCCTTTCTCCTCAAAGTGACCAAATAGCTTCGATTGGCTTTTTTTGGCAACCCACACCCGGATTCCCGACAATAGCAAGAGTAACCGTCCACCAGATACAGAGA
>PLSV01000368.1 GCA_003165235.1 Syntrophobacteraceae bacterium | reverse complement strand
TTTATAAACTCACGGATTCAGGATCTTGAGAGTGAAAGAACTACTCTGCAACAATCCTCTCAAACCATGGTCCTTTATGGAAAAGACATTCAAATCCTGTGACCGAAAACAAATGTTGCTGCTCCCGTCATCGTTGCTGGACTGGCTCCCGAAGGGACACATCGTCTACTACATGTTGGATATGGTCGAGCAGCTTGATCTTTCAAAGATATACACCTCCTACAAAGGAGATGGCCGGGAACCAAAGACATACTACCATGTCCGGAAAAACCCTTACTCAGCGATGTGATTATCCTTCCTCTCGCCGTACTGGCCCAGGCAATAGTTGCCCTGGGGCGCCCCGACTCTTCACTGTAAGTCGATCGAGTATCCGGGATACTCATGCTCAAAATTGACCGTAATTGCCGGGCTCCAATCCAACCTTTGGAGAGTTGCAAGGATTGCATAAGCTAAGGCCGCAAGTGCCGCAACTCAGAGCAGTGAAAGGGGCCTTTACGATAGCGGCCGATACCACCACCGCTCCCTCAACTATCGCCCCCGCTGCCGCGAGAGGCGCGGCAATCACCTTACCCCAGCAGCACTGCGCATTATCCGTATCTGTAACCGACGCGCTGTTCACGTCTTTTGAGCCACAACTGAAGCCGCAAAGGGAGGGCGTGTGCAAGCTGCAAAGAGAAGTAAAGCGCCAGTTGCAGGGGGAGATGGAGGAAAGGCGCCAGTTGCAGGGAGAGAGGTTAGATAGACAGCCACAATCTGCCTGTGCGCCGAAAAAGCCGCCGCTGACGAGGACCAGCGAAAGCGCGATTCCAAAAATCAATTTTTTGCTCATTTTTATCTCCTTAAAATTCTGACTGGCGTGAATGCAGAGCCTAATATCAGGGCCATAGAGAAAAACAAAACTACAGGGAAAGTGGCTTTTTTGAACTGACATCCTTTCTCGTATTTGGAGAACCTTCAACATGATCTTGGTGGCTGGTTTCCTTCATTCAACATGAGACCGGCATAACTCGAGCTTTCTTTTTTAACGCCATATTCCTCCGTAATCTTGCCGGATAAGTACTCCGGTCACTTAGATAAATCAGGCTTCAATTTACGAATTGCGAGCTATCCTGCCTCTTGTTAGAGCAAATTCTGTGCCCTAGGGGATCGAGAACAGTCCTGTTCTCCGTTTTAGATAGTGTATATGTATACTTATGGAAGGAGCGAGTACCGCTTAAGGAGTTAGACTTGAATAGAAGAAGTGTTGCACGCAACAGAAGCGTTGCAGTACCTCCATGTCACATGCTACATTTCAATACGGGGGAGTCCCCTGAGATCGAAATCGATAAAGCGGCTTGAAAAAGAGCTCTTGCCTTCGTAGCCCCTTCGCCTTGACAGAACGTCATAAACGTTTAACGTCTTAGCCCGACCGTCCAAAACTGAAGAATTGTCCCATTCGAAGAAGAAGAGCGTACTGGCATGCCTGACGGTATCCTGAAAATCCGCCTCTTCAATCAGGCCAAGTGTGCTAGAACAAAGCCCGGAAAGGGACTGAACTGAGGTTGCAAGCATGAGGAAAGATCATACAACGCTTCTGTTGCATGCAACACTCCTTCGATTTAAGTTCACACCCTTTGATGGCTCTTGCCTTACTGTAAGTGTCTACATCTTCTAGCTAAAGTGTAAACCTGACGCCTTTCGATCCGGCGGGCATAAAACTTGCCTAAAAATAATGCAGCATGGCTTATTTGGGTCCCATCCTGCTTCTTTTCTGTGAATCCGCATTTGTTAAGGGACAACAGACTCGTTGAGGTGAGAGAAGCGAATAATGACATGTTTTTTGGGATGGCGCAGCATGCGTCAGTGTGCCGAGCCCAATGGGCTTAACGTGTGGCGCTTTACAGATGTCAGTTCCTAACGCCGAACTTTCGGCAGAACGGAGAGATGGAAATGTTGGGAACAATTCTGCTCATTGTAGTAGTTCTTCTGATCGTTGGCGCATTCCCTACCTGGTCACATAGCCGTGGATGGGGATACTATCCAGGCGGTGTCCTTGGATTGGTCCTTTCTACGATAACCAGCGCGGTGTATTGAATTGCCTGTTCCATGACAAAAGAATCGACTGCATGAAAATGAGGATAGAGGAGCTGCTCAATCTTCGAAATGCGCGCTAAGGATTACCTCCCTCATAATCCTGCTTTGTTTAGGCGCCATATTTTTGAGGAGGAGTTTATGAGTTGTGATCAGATGGACCGATTGATTCGCCTTAACAAAAAGGCTGAACAGCATCGAAATGAATACTGGAGGCTCTTTGGAGACCGCAGCGCTCAATCAAAAGCTCTCTGGCATCTGGATAAAGCGACAAGTCTTTATTCTCAGGTTTCGGGGGGCCTCATGGATTTAGCTTCGCCTCCGGCCCAAAAATAAACCAGTATAGCGCCTGCGATTAGACTTCTGATAGCGTCCTTTGATTCCATACGGTTTGGGAATTGAGCCTTACTTTCGAAATATTTTTGCTCGAAATTTGACTTGATGTCCGGAGATCTCATCCTTTCCACGAATCGGCAATCTTGGGCTCGGCCACAAAAGGGACCTCTGGGACAATCCTCTCCAATGCTTCCTCCATTGACTCCTTCACAATCTCTCTCACCTGATCCCCGATGCCATCTCTGGCTTCGACTATTATCTCGTCGTGTTGGGTTATGAACAATACGTGCGTCTACCCCCTCCAGCCCACTGGAAATGAGGCTCAGGCCAAGTTTGAAGCCATCGGCGCCATTTGCTTGGACTGGAAGACAGAATAGGGAAGTATCCGTTGCATTATCTGGAACCGAAATAATTCTGCCGATTTTTATGATGTTTCCCCATGCGTCTTCGGTAGAAATGCCTTGATCTGATAGGTTTTCGGCAAACGGGTTCGATTTCAGCGGACAGGGACTTTAAGTCTGCAGGATTGAGGGAACCGCCCACGTGGACTTCGGGTCATATATGATCTGGGAATGAGAATATTTTAGACGATGCCCTTCCGATCGAGAAGGAGGAGAGCTGTACTAAGTTTGCGTGAGCATCCCCGCGGGTCTCAGAAATGTGAGTAAACGGAAACGGATCTGTCTCTACAGCTTGAGATTCCAAAGTCATTCATGTCCCCCGCCGTCCGCTGAACTCGCCTCGTTATGCGACATAAAACATTGTAAACGATTTTGTAGAATTCAGCGACGCACTTATTGCAGATTCGCAGATTTCCTTCAGAAATTGATTGTTCAACGTGATACATTCTTGCTGCAAATAAATCTCTTGTGTGAGACGAATATTGGTTGCGTTTGTGGTCTCGCGTGGCGACCATCTTAGGAAGTCGCCCTTAGCATGGCGCGCAACATTCACCTGGTTATGAGTTCGCATGCCGACGAATAGGACTGCACTTATCCCAGCTATATGATATTTTAGCGCAAAGTCGCGTTTTGCAGCATTATAGTTTAGGTTTACTTTAAGCCGGAGAGAATGACAGCGATGAAGGCATGCTCCGATGGTAACGTACTGGAAGAACTTTTGCAGTTACTGAAGCTCGAGCAGATCGAGGAGAACATCTTCCGCGGGCAGAGCCAGGACCTTGGGTTCGGCAACGTCTATGGCGGGCAGGTGTTGGGGCAGGCGCTTTCAGCTGCCTATCAGACCGTGCCGCCAGAAAGACGCGCCCACAGTCTGCATGCTTATTTTCTGAGGCACGGCGACGTCGAGAAGCCTATCGTCTACAACGTAGAATGCATCCGGGACGGCAAGAGTTTCACTACTCGCAGGGTGGTGGCCATACAGAAGGGCCGTGCAACCTTCAGTATGGCAGCCTCGTTTCAGATCGACGAGCCTGGTTTCGATCATCAGGACCGGATGCCTTCCGTCCCAGGACCAGATGGTCTTACATCAGAACTGGATCTGGTCAATCGAATAGCCGACCAGATCCCTCCCCTTATCCGCGAAAAGCTTCAATGCCGACGTCCGATCGAGGTCCGGCCGGTGAACCCCATGAATCTCTTTGCGCCCGAGAAGCGCGAACCGCTTAGGTATCATTGGGTAAGGGCCATCGACAAAATGCCGGATGATCCCTCGGTTCATCAGTACTTGCTAGCCTATGCATCGGATTACGGCTTGATGGGGACATCGCTTTACCCCCACGCACAGAGTTTCTGGCAACCGGCTATGCAATCCGCCAGCTTGGATCATGCCATGTGGTTTCACAGACGGTTTCGCATGGATGACTGGCTGCTGTATGAGATGCAAAGCCCCAATGCATTCAACGCCCGGGGACTGGGCTACGGTAAGATCTTCAATCGCCAAGGATTGTTGGTGGCTACGGTAGCACAGGAGTGCCTGATCCGATATCATGGCGACAGAACGTGACCTGATAGAGGTCTATCAGGCCTGGCTCCGAAAAAGTTGGTACGGCTTGCCAATCCATGAAATCCAAAGGACATACTGGCGCATAACGCCCTATGATCTTAAGGTGTGTATTTCCTTGACGCGGCAACAGTCGGCAACATGTCGAACGAGATCGGAAAATGGGGGTGTGAATCGCGTAGGATCGAATTGAAGCCATCACATTTTACAGCCGACGCCGGCATGAAGCTGAGGCTGACTTTGTCTACTTCTCTGTCCCATTGTCTGCGACTTTAACATCCATATCACCCGGAACTTTACTGAGATAAGCTTTGCCCTGCCTGAATCATGGTCTCCTTGAGAATCACAGCAGCTTCCTCCGCCGCTTCTTCAGAAACTTCGAGAATGTGTTCAACGACAATTATTTATCCCGGGATAAATAATTGTCGTTGAACACCAAGCCCTGAAAGGGCTGAATAATGCAGCCCAGGGTAAGCGAAAGCGCCACCCTGGGTGCGGGATTACATAAATTTTTTCTCCGTACTCCGAAGGAGTTACATAAAACCCGCACTGAGAAGGGCAAATGCCGGCACGGAAGCAATTTCTATGTATGCCTTTCAAGGCAAGGTATTTGGGGCCCCAAAACCCAGGGTGGCCCCTCGCGGAGCGTAGGGATCGTGGGCTAAATTATGCAGCCCCGCTGTTTAGGCATTGAAGTTACAGGCAATCTTCATGCGCTGCTTATTTGAGCGCTTATGGGCAAATGTCCCCCCAACCCCCGAGCTTTTCAGCTTTTTTGGGTTCTCACTTGAACGCAACTTCGTATAAAACGTTAGCGCGGTCCTCTCCAAGATGGGAATATGACAAAATGACCTATTGCTATATTTTTTCTTATACAAAACATCATAGAGGAGCAGGAAGTGATAATGGCGCCGGCTAGGTAAAGGCTAAATCGCTAAGTTTGGGATTGATAGCAAGAAGTATGTTCTCCGGCATACTTTTTGCCAGTCCTCAGGCTGGTTCGCGGGCGGCGCAGGATTTGCGCCGGAGGAATATAGGCAATATTGGGCTGAAGCCGTTGGAAGGAGAATTGATTTATGAATTACCTGGAGGAGTATCAGCGCAAATTAGTGACACCGGATGAGGCGGTAAAAGTGGTCAAATCAGGCGATTGGCTGGAATATGGCACGTTTGCCGGTTCGGTGGTTGTGTTGGATAAGGCTTTGGCCGCCAGAAAAGATGAACTGCATGATATCAAGATTCGTAATAACTGTCGTCCTCATGGTATCCCGGAAGTCGTAAGGGTTGATCCTGCCAGAGAGCATTTTACTTTTAATAGCTGGCACTTCAGTGGCTTTGAACGCCAATTGAGCGATCAGGGACTGTGCTCTTATATGCCGCTTATTTATCATGAACTACCGGAGTATTATCGTCGTTATCTCGAACTTGACGTTTTGTTTCTTCAGGCAACATCCATGGACAAACATGGTTACTTTAACTTCGGACCATCGGTTTCCCATGTGATGGCAATGTGCGAAAAGGCAAAAAAAATTATAGTTGAAACCAACCCCAATGTCCCCCGTTGCCTGGGCCAAGAAGAAGCCATTCATATATCAAAGATCGATTATATCGTGGAAGCTGATTACCCGATGCCGCAGGTGCCCGCGGTCAAGCCCGGCGAAATTGACAAAAAAATCGCGTCACTCATCATGGAACAGATTGAAGATGACTGTTGCTTGCAATTCGGTATCGGCGGGATGCCCAACGCCGTTGGGGAAATGATAGCGTTGTCCGATTTGAAAGACTTGGGAATTCATACCGAGATGTTTGTAGACTCGATTGTGGACATGGCGCAACAAGGACGAGTAACCGGTGCAAGCAAAAGCATTGATAAATATAAGATAGTCGCCACCTTCGCCCTGGGGACTAACAAAACTTATGAGTTTATTGATAATAATCCGATGTGCTTCTTTGGCCCGGTCAACTACGTGAATGATCCTGCTGTAATCGGCAAACTGGATAAATTCGTATCAATCAATAATTGTATTGATGTAGATCTTTTCGGCCAGGTGAATTCGGAGTCTTCAGGGATTCGACATATTAGTGGCACCGGCGGCGCCGCGTGTTTTGCCTTGGGTGCTTTCAGATCGAAAGGTGGGAAAGGTTTTATCTGTATGACTTCATCCTTCAAAAAGGGTGGCGAATTATTTTCCCGGATCAGGCCGACCCTCGAACCCGGTTCAATTGTAACCATCCATAGGGGGATGGTGCATAACATCGTGACGGAGTATGGAATTGCGAACCTGAAAGGCAAGACCGTATGGGAGAGGGCCGAAGCTTTGATTTCCATTGCGCACCCCCAATTCCGTGAAGAATTGATTAAAAATGCCGAAACCATGGGTATCTGGCGAAAAAGCAACAAGCGTCAGCAGATTAGCTTTACATGTTAAATCTATTCAGATAACTTGCGAAAAATAGCGGCTGAAACAGTAAGAAATGGTGGGGACAAAACACGGGGGGGTACGCATTAGCATGCAAATTTCGACTTGGAATTCAGAATAGTATAAATTTTCAAGGAATTGATTTGCAAATACGCCCACTCCAGAAATTCTTGAAGGGGGGTGACCCTAATAGTCAAAAGATTTTAGGACCGGAAAATCTCAGGACCCTGAAGAGGTTTCTTGGGGAACAGGTTACTTAAGCTAAAAAATAGGAGGTATATGTGATGGCGACTGCTCCTGCGAGTGAAGGATGGATGGCGACTGCTCCCGCGAGTGAAGGATGGTGGAGGTACAGATATTTGTTAGTTCTTGTTCTTTGTATTTGTTACAGTCTGCAATTTTTTGACCGGGTGGCGATGGGGGTAGTAGCGGCCCCGATGATGAAAGACCTGGGCTTGACCTATGCACAGTATGGCAATGGAACCTTCTTGATGCTGGTTTTCTATGGGCCGATGCAGACGGTTGTGGGACTCATTTGCGATAAGTTTGGCGCTAGAAGGGTTTTATTATTTTCGGTCGTAGCCTGGAGTCTCTGCACTTTGTGGATGGCTCATGTTCAAAGTGTGAATGAATGGTATCTCAGGCAAATTATTTTCGGTATCCTCTGTGCGACCGAATTCGTGCCAAGCGCCAGAATCGTCGCCCGCTGGTTCCCGAAGCGTCAAAGAGCCCAAGGTCAATCGTTTTTATCATATTCTTGGATATTGCCGCCGGCTTATGCCCCGGTAGTCGTTACAATGTTAATAACCATCCTCGGTAGCTGGCGCCCCATTTTTACAATCGCAGGGTTAGCAGGGGTCGTGCCTTTTGTGCTCATTTTTACGTGGATCCATGATAGACCGGAACAGAAAAAAGGTCTGAGGCCGGAAGAAATATGCGAGAGCTACGAGGACGACATCGCTGAAGGTACTTACACGGTGGAGGAAGTGCAACAAGGGAAAATTAGCAAAGCAAAAATTGCCGCCCAACGAATTTCGGTGGGTGAAATCATGCGCTACCCGCAGTGGGGCAAATTATGCGTTGCTTACATCGTTCTTCAGGCTTTATACTGGGCTGCCGCAAGCTGGATCCCTTTGTATCTGAAAGAAACGTTTAACTTTAACTTGAGCACCATGGGATGGTGGGCATCAGCGTATTTTGCCGGCGGGGTCATCGGAACATTTATCGGGGGACGTTTTAGTGACAAGCTCTTCAAAGGTAAGCGAAGACCGATAATAGCTATTTCCTATCTCGGCGTTATTCCGTTTTTGCTCCTTTTTGCAACTTTCGCAAAAGGGGTTAGCCCGCTTGCGCTGCTTTTGTCGCTGTCGGCCTGTGGTTTTTTCGCCAATCTTTCCTGGGGGGCCTGGTTCTCCTTGCCGGCGGAAATGTTCAGCCCGGAAGTACATGCCAAAGCACTGGGAATTATGAACGGGTTCGGCTATTTCTTCGGCGCAGCCGGAGCCCCTCTGGTCATGAGCAGGCTGGTTGTTAAAACAAGCACAGGAGCATCGTACACATGGTCGTGGGTATTTATAGCCGCGTTGGCGGTAATTGGTTTCGTGCTTATTATGGCGACAAGGGAGTCCAAAATGAGAGCGCAGGTTAAAACCACGGCTTGATGTTAACTGCCGAATGGTGAGGATGGACAGGCCCACAGTCTTTTGGAATGTGGGCGCCCTCCTTTTTTTACCATGGCATACGGATCATTCGTTGCTCCAACTGCTGCGCCAGAGAGTCTATCAGGTGGCGGCGAGCTATTAAGATTGCAATGACGCCAATCACCTGAGAGTGGACCCGGCGCTTCGGCTGACCTTGGGAAAAGAACATGAAAGCGGCGCCGGCCAATCCGCGCTCTCTCGCTTTGAGAACAATGTCCTCGCAACTGGTAAGGGGCTGAAAGCCCTGGAAGACCTGATCAGCCGATCTGCTGACACCCTCCTTCGGCGCAGAAACAAACGGCGGCTCGTCATCGATGTAGATTCCACCGAAGATCCCGTCCACGAGAACCAAGAAGGTGCCGCCTTTAACGGTTACTTCGAGCAGGTCTGCCGCCATCCTCTATTTTTATTGACCAACAAAGGTGACCTTTTGAGCGCAAGACTGAGACCGGGAAATGGGCACTCAGCCGATGGCGTCATGGATCTTATTTCTCCTGGTGAACTCTTCCCTCGTGTTGGCTTTATTCTGACCGACTCGCATTTTGAAGCAGTTTTTCATGTCCCTTCGGNNCCTAAGGAACTTTTCGTAACAGAACAATTAAGTACGATTTACAATGGCCGTGCTGAGATTGAAAACCGGATCAAAGAGGGGTAGAATACCCTGCGATGGGACAAGACGACTCGCCATCGGTTTGCAGCCAATCAAGCAAGGCTTCTCGTCGGATGTCTTGCCTGCAATCTCTTCCATATGATTCGGGATGCGGCATTCTGGGGCGAGAGCGTCAAACCATCCATAGACTCTGTCATCAGGCGGCTCGTCAAGATTGAAGCCAGGGTGGTTTATCATACCTCGCGGGGCGTGGAGTATTTGCATGTTGCGTCGGCTTTTTCTCTCGCCCGTTACTATCGTATCTTATTCGCCTGACGCCCTCCTACCCGGTGAGGCGGCGGAACGAGCCCACCAACTGCGCAGAGGAGGTGTGTCCTAAAACCGCAAAAACCAGTCTCATTGACGTTTCAGTTGCATATTCTATTAGGGAATCGTATGCTTTTGGGGGCTTCAAGAGTGCTGCGGAGGTTTTTTAGGCAAAAATCCGAAGCTGTCAACCATGTTGCCGTGACAATTCAGGATGTCAACTTTATCGTCGGCCATATCAATAAAATAGCTGATAAACTCACGGAAGAATAAAAATAGCAATATGGAAGTAGCGAGCAAGTAGCCAAAGGAATATTTGAGAATCGCAAGAACAATAACATAAACGGTGTTTAACTATAATGTGCCGTTGTTTGAGCAGCCCTTTTGAGGCAGGAGGTACACCGTGAAATTATATAAGGAAGGGCGAGCCGCTTTAAAGCGTAAAGAGGTGGATAAGCCCAACCAAACTGTACCACTCGAAAGAATAACACACAGTCAGTTGATAGAGCGAATTTGGCAACTTGAAAGTGAAGTAAAACGCCAAAACGTCATTCTAAAATCTTTGCATGAGACAACACTGGGATTGATGGGTCGATTTGATGTAATGGAATTGCTGGAATCGATCGTAGAAAGAGCGGTAGAACTTGCCGGGACTCCCAACGCATATATTTATCTTCTGGACGACAAAAAAAACACCCTGGACATGTATGTCTCAAAGGGTTACTATGTGAAAAACCAGATATACAATCTCAAGGAAGGCGAAGGGTTGGGCGGCCGAGTATTAGCAACTGGAGAACCGATGCTAATAGACAATTATGCCAATTGGGACGGCCGTCTGCGAGAGGCACGGTGGGATACTGCCGGGTCAATAATGGGTATACCGTTTAGATCGGGCGACAAGGTAGTAGGGGCATTGGTTATATGTATATTTGACGACAGTCGGAAATTTACCAAGGATGAGATGTTTCAACTCAGCCGGTTTGCTGAACTGGCTTCGGTGGCCCTTGATAACGCCAAGCTGCACACCGCCGTCCGGCAAGAACTAAACGAGAGGATAAAGGCCGAGGAAGCATTACATGAATCGGCCGAGCGCCTGCGGGCGGTCCTCGAGTGCGCGAAGGACTGTATTTATGTGAAAGACCGGGATCTTAAATATCAGGATGCCAATCAGATGACATCTGAACTTGTCGGCGTTCCTCTGGAGAGCTTTCTCGGACTTTCTGACTGTCAACTGTTTCCCGAAGATCTGGCCCGGCATACTAGGCAGGTCGATCTAAGGGTTTTAGACGGGGAAACGGTGGAAGAGGAAATCACCGTGCTGAAGAACGGTCAGGCTCGCGTCTTCCATAGCATCAAAGCTCCCCTAAAGGACAAGCAGGGTAAAGTAGCGGGTATCTGCGGCATAGCTCGGAACATAACTGAACGGAAAAAGGCTGAAGCCGATATGTTCGAGGCCAAAGAAGCCATAGCAAGGGCGGAAAGGCTGGCCTCGCTGGGAACTATGGCTGCCGGTATCTCCCACGAGATAAATCAGCCGTTAAGCTCGATCAAGATGACGGCTAGTTCGATATTGTACTGGTACAATCAAAGCACTGCCAGAAATTTGCAAGAAACCATGGAGGATGTCGGCGAGATTTCCAAACAAGCCGATAAAATCGCCAATATCATCAGACACATGAGATCCTTTGTTCCTAACCGAAGGCGCGGCCCCAGCGCGGAGATCGTGCCGTGCAACATAAGCACTGCCGTTGAGCAGGCGCTAAGTCTGGTGGGCAATCAAATTTCCTCCCATGGGATACGGCTTCGTACCGAACTGAATCCTCTTTTGGCCAATATAATGGCGACTATGACCGGGCTGGAAGAAATCGTAATCAACTTGCTGATCAACGCCATGGAGGCTCTCGATACAGTCACTGGCGCCAAGAAAGAAATATTAGTTGCGGCATTTTTCAACAAATGTGTCAGTTTGGAGGTGAGCGACACCGGTCCGGGGATAAAACAGGAAATCCGCGAAAGAATCTTCGACCCCTTCTTTACGACAAAAATTTCCGAACATAGCATGGGCATGGGCTTGTCAATCGTTTACTCGACAGTTACGTCGTTTGGCGGTAGGATACAAGTGAAGGAGACCGGAAAGAATGGCACGACATTTCTGGTGGAATTCCCGAAGGGTGGCGATACTCAACCGTGAACATACTTCTAGTTGATGATGAACCGGGTAGCAGAATTTCAGTAGCCAAATTTTTGCGGGAACTGGGACACGATGTAGTCGAGTGCGGGGATGGAGAAGAAGCTGCCAATGTGTATAAGCAGGGTTATTTTCCAATGGTTCTATCCGATATCAGAATGCCGGACATGTCTGGGTTAGAGCTTCTCAAGGCAATTAAGTCGTTGCCAAGCGGAGACGAGACAGACGTAATATTGTTTACCGGTTACGGCGATATGGATTCGGCCATTTCGGCTTTACGAGCCGGCGCCTACGATTATATGTTAAAACCGGTCAACGCCGAGGAAATTGCTTTTGTCGTCCAACGCGTCACGGAACATCAATCACTGCGTCGCGAGAATGAGCGGCTCACAACCAAATTTGACAGTGAACTCGAGGCGGCCACAAGAGAAACCAAGCAGGAACTTTCCTTGCTTCGCAAGATCGTTGGAGAAACTGTTGGTTTATCAAATATAGGAATATTCTCTCCTCAAATGGAAAATATCGTTGAACTCGCTAAAAAATATCATTCCGACAGATCTCTTCCTGTGCTTATTCAAGGGGAAACCGGCACCGGAAAAGAAATAATAGCGAGAATCATTCATTACGGTGACCCCAATAAGGTTGATAAATCATTGCCGTTTATTGATGTTAACTGCGCAACATTTACGGCGAATCTCTTTGAAAGTGAGTTGTTCGGCTACGAACCCGGTTCGTTTACCGGTGGTCTTGCAAGAGGACAGAAAGGCAAACTCGACGCTGCGATGGGTGGGACCCTTTTCTTGGATGAAGTTGCCGAAATTTCACTGGAACTCCAGGGGAAATTGCTCAGGGTCATCCAGGAGAAGGAATTCTATCGAGTTGGCGGAGTCAAGAAGGTTAAAACTGACGTGCGCATAGTCTGTGCGAGCAATGTGGCTTTAGCTAAAAAGGTCGAAGAAGCTAGATTTAGACAGGACCTCTATTATCGTCTTAAGGTGGGGCAGATAACGATTCCGCCGTTAAGAACCCGTCAGGAAGAAATCGTTCCGTTGGCGCTGCTTTTTCTACGCGAGTTTGCTCAAAACAAAAGAAAACATTTTTCCCGAATTAGCACGCCGGCAGCCAATATTCTGAAGCAATACAATTGGCCGGGCAATGTGCGGGAATTAAGGAATGTAATCGAGTGGGCCACTTTCATGTATGATGATGTTGAATTGAAATCACAGCATTTGGGCGCTATTAGAGATGATTCAGAACCTGTAGTTGTTGATCGGTCTGATATAGACCCGAAACATATTTTGATCGAACTTACATCCAGCGGAGTTTCGTTGGAAGAAGTAAAGAATAAGCTGGCTCGTCATGTATTAGAACTTCATCACGGGAACAAATCGGCAGCCGCCAGATATTTAGGGGTTTCCAGAAGAGCCCTATGTACTTATCTCGAAGAAAAATTCGAGAAAAATACATGAGTGGAATAAAAAAACATACTGATAAATTATTTCCTAGCTAAATTGATGCAAAAATTAAGGCGGGCAGCTTGTCCTCCGAGTCAATATCCCCTTTAAACTGAAGCACCCCGGCATTTATTAAAAGCATGCCTTTCTTGGCATACATATTGCTAATACTGTTGCATAAAATCTGGTCCACACTATACAAGTCTGTATGCGAGGTTAATTTTTTCGGTGATTTATTTTGAGGAATAATAGCGGCGGATATCTCAAAACTAAAAATGCCAGGAGGAGTGTAAAGTGTACGGTAACCTTATTGAAGCTTTAGGCAATGTAGACAAAGAGAAAAGTGTTGCAGAAGTAAAAAAACTGGTGAACCAGGGAATCGACGCTTACGACATTATTCAAAACGGTATTATGGAAGGTATGGAGATTGTCGGCCAGCGGTTTCAGGAAGGGGAATACTTTCTGCCTGACCTTTTGTTAGCCGCTGAGGCGGTAAAAGCATGTTCGGATGTGGTAAAACCATTACTATCAGAAAGTAAAAGCGGCAATAAAGCAACCATAGTAATGGGGACGGTAGCCGGAGATGTCCACGATCTTGGCAAGAACATCGTTGGAACCACGCTAGAGAGCGGGGGTTATAAGGTAGTGGATATCGGCGTGGATGTTCCGAGGGAAAAATTTGTGGAGGCTGTCCGTAAAGAAAAAGCGCAAGTCTTAGGATTGTCAGCACTGCTTACCGTTACCATGGTGGAAATGGAAAAAGTGATCCAGGCAATTCGGAAAGAACCGGTCTTGAAAAATGTGAAAATCGTAGTCGGTGGCGCGCCGCTCGACCAGGAATATGCAGATAAAATAGGTGCAGATTCGTATGCGAAAGACGCCAGGGATGCTTTGTTGAAAATTAGAAAGATGGTAGGTTAACCGTAAGATTGAATACAGGGAGTGAATTGTAATGTCACAGATGACACCTCGTGAACGGTTTTGGAAAGTTGTAAATCACGAAGAGGCTGATCGAGTCCCTAATTTCTTTGGGGGGACAAATAGCAGCATCGTTCCGTCGCACTACAAAACGGTATGCGATGAACTGGGAATTGTGGATTCCAGGATTCCGGTAGGAGACTTCGGCACAGTCAATCTTCACCGAGATATAAAGGAAAGATTCCATAGTGATGTCGAACTGTTGCTGCTCGGATCTCCCCGCCGGAAAACCATAGCTTCAGCCGAAGGGGACCTTGTACAGGATGGTATGTGGGGATTTATGATGAAAGAAGTCGGGGGATATAGAACGTTCCCTGATAACATCACTCCACTGCGGCAGGCAAAATCCGTCAAGGACATTGAAGAATATTCGATGTGGCCTGATCCTGATGATCCGGTTTATTACAACAAACAAAAAGAAAGGGCCCTAAAATTTTTTGATTCTGGGAAAGTCGTATTGGGCGAAGGATCCTATGCCACCGCACCGTTTTTTGTCTATCCTTGGTTGCGGGGCGTCGATCAGTGGATGATGGATCCGTATAAGAATCCTGATCTTTATCATCATCTCTGCCAAAAGATAGTTGATTACAGTAAGGTCATTATGGAAAGATGGCTGGCCGATGTTGGTCCATATCTTGATGTTCTGTGTTTTTACAACGACATCGCCATGCAAAACGGCCCAATGGTCTCTCTGAATCATTACCGCAAGTGGGTTCTCCCCTATGAGAAACAGTTGACCGACCTCGCCCGAAAGATGACGAAAGCGAAGTTTAGCACCCACTGCTGTGGCTCCTGTTTCGATTTGATTCCAGGATTTATCGAATGCGGCTATGAAATTTTGAACCCGGTGCAGACACGGGCGAAAAACATGGAACCCTGGCGGTTGAAGAAAACCTATGGTGACCGGATTACTTTCTACGGCGGGCTGGATATTCAGAGGCTTTTGCCATTCGGAACGCCGGAAGAGGTCCGCGCCGGTGTCAAGCAATTGATAAAGGAACTCGCGACCGGGGGTGGGTTCTTGTTTTCCACTAGCCACAATATTGAGCCTGATTCGTCAGCATCAAATATTGTGACAATGTTTGACGCCGCGTATGAATTTGGCGAATATCCGCTGCAGATGGATTAGTCGCCATCATTTCAAGGGCTCGGGACGTTTAGAATGTTCCGAGCCTTCCCTCTTATTATTAGAACTCAAAAATATATCAATCGACAACATATCTAAAAGAAGCGAGGACCAATGCCGACAACCATCAGTGGACCTAACGGAGAAATCAAGTTTGGGACTGGGTTGCCAACCCTGATAATTGGTGAAAGAATCAACCCCACCGGTCGAAAAAAGTTTGGTCAACAGATTGCCAGTGGTGACTTGAGTGTTATTAAGGATGAGGCAATAAGCCAAAAAAATGCCGGCGCCGATGTTTTGGACGTCAATGTTGGGGCGGCGGGGGTAAATGAAGTTGCTCTGTTGCCTTTGGCGGTCAAAGAAGCCTTGACGGCCGGCGATTTGCCGATCTGCGTGGATTCCGCAAATGTAGAGGCCCTTAAAGCGGCCCTGGCGGTATATCCCTATAAAGCGCTTATCAATTCGGTGAATGGAGAGGAACGTTCCCTATCCAGCGTATTGCCGATCGTAAAACATTACGGAGCGGCTGTTATCGCTCTTACCATCGACGAAAGTGGCATCCCGGAAACAGTTGAGGGGCGGATCAGAATAGTCGAGAGAATAGTCGAGCGGGCAGAATCTTATGGGATTTCCAAAGACGATATCGTTGTGGACTGCCTGACAATGGCCGCCAGTTCCAAGCCCAAGTCGGCCTTGGTGACACTGGAAACATTGCGGATTCTTAGTAAGGAATTCGGCCTGGCGTCGGCAATGGGGGTAAGCAATGTAAGCTTTGGAATGCCGCAAAGGGATATCATTACCAAAGGTTTTTTAGGAATGTGCATTGAAGCTGGGCTTACAGCGGCAATCGTAAATCCCGAGACCGAGGGATTAGTTTCCACCATATACTCAGCGGACTTTCTCACCGGTCGTGACGACTATGCTCGAAAATTCCTTACGCACTACCGCACGAAGATCGCGGCTTCCAGGAACGTATAGTCGTCAAATACTTCATCTGAACCTGGATCTGAAGAAGATGGCGGACTGCGGCGAAATGGATATCGCTTTGGTCAAAACTACGATATAGTTTATTGAACCGGCGGATTTTGATGAAATATTGCCTGTCGGCGTCTGCGCATCACGCGTCGGGACGAGGAGCTTTACCGCAGAATTTACTATTTTTAACGAAGCTACCGGTGACCTGCTGGTTAAAGGTGAGACTGTCTATGTCAATTATAACAAATATTCTCATTCAGCAGACCTGTTGCCGGACTTCTTTCGGACAGCTACCGCCGGGAAGCTATAGAAAAAACAGGCGAAGGACAGGTAGATATGACTACATTGGAATTCCAGCCCCATCAGTTGACACCGGAGCAAGTTTTTCGGTTTTTACCCCATGGCAATTCAAACCCTTCGTCGCGCCAGCGCTTATTGGCAACAATTGATTCAGTGCAAACAGAATTTAAGACACGCCGCATCATGGCAAGACTGGGACTGTTTCGCTGCAAGGTGACAGATTCTCAGTTGATGTTTCCAGAGGAACATTACAAGATCGATTGCGACACGTATTATCTAATGGGAGCCAGTCTAGTCGCCATGTTGGTGACGACCGTTCAACCTGAGTTGGACTCGTTTTGCACAGATATGTATAAACAGGGACGTTATATTGAAGCTCTGGTTGTTGATACCGTAGGCACTGCTCAACTAAATGCGGTTATCTGTCGTATACGAAATCGGCTCTCCCATCATTTGAAAAGCCTGAAGGTCGGTTATACACTGTCGCCTGGAGCTAATAAGCTTCCGATAGAGACACAGAACATAATTTTTGACGCTCTGCGGCCTGCCGAAACGATAGGCGCAAAGTTGACCCCAAGCTTGCAGATGACGCCGCTCAAATCCATATCAGCCCTTATCCCTTTTGGGGTAGGCCTGAATTGTTTGGCCTCAACGGCAAATAGTTGTGAGATATGTGAATATCGCCACAAATGCTATGCCAGCGCGTGCAGTTAATGCAGGAGAGTTAAACTTTTAGATCGGCGAGGCAGGAATAATGGCCAAGATTGATATTATTAAAGTCATGGCGGAACTTGATTAAGACTTGGTGGTTGGGGGAGTAAAGGAGCCGATGGCGCGCCGCCGCCGTCAGGGTCGTCATCGCCCCGATCTCGAGCTTCCCGTTAATCTCGCGTATCCCTCGCAATTCCTTGATCTGGCCCAAATCGACTACGACCTTCGGCCGTTTGATCCGGTCCTTGAACAAGTCGAGGCTGTCCAGTCCTCCAACGCTATATCGAGGAACAAAAGAAGAGCCCCGGGACTTATTATTGCTAAGTTGCGCTCAAGTTGAGGCAACCGAAAAGAGCGGGGAAGTGACTTCCCCACACCCCGCAAGATTTGGCCGCGCGCGTCTGCGCGCGACCAAGCGCTCGGCGCTGGCGCCATATAGAGCAGGATCATGGTCCGGGCATGGAGAGCATT
>PLSV01000058.1:4620-6071 GCA_003165235.1 Syntrophobacteraceae bacterium | reverse complement strand
TGATGGCATCCTGGATGAAGAAAACGGGGATGTTGTTGCCGACCAAGTCCCAGTTGCCTTCCTTAGTGTAAAACTTGACGGCAAATCCGCGTACGTCACGAGGGGTATCCACCGAACCCGCGCCGCCTGCGACGGTCGATATACGTGTAAACACGGGTGTCTTCTCACCCACCTCGGTGAGTATCCTGGCGGTGGTGTACTGTTTCAAGGAGGTGGTCAGCTCGAAGAATCCATGCACGCCCGTTGCTCGCGCGTGAACGATACGCTCGGGAATACGCTCGTGATCGAAATGGGTTATTTTTTCGCGAAGGATGAAATCCTCCAGAAGCGTTGGGCCGTGCGGATTGGCCCTGAGGGAATTTTGATTATCGGAAAGCGCGACGCCCTGGTTCGTGGTGAGCGCAGGGTGCTCTGCACCAGCGATCTGGTGCAGCTCGCCGCCCGCTACTAGTTGTGAGTCTCCGTTGGGAGCCGAGCTCTTTCCCTGTTTGCGTTTTCCAGAATTACTCGTCGTTTTTTGTATGCTCATCATCGATCTCCTTTGTGTGTAACGCGGGCCTGCCGGCTATTGTCGTGTGCCGTCAATTTCGACTTGCCGATTCCCCTCCCGGGTCATTCCGGTGCGGAGGAGCCACCGGGCCAAGTGCTTGCTTTTCCCCAGGGCGGCACACAGTCGACTCTCTATTCCGTCGTTTTACCGTCGAAGTGTTCGTTGTCCGTCTCCGCTTCGGCGCGGGTATGGTGGACAACGCCGTCCCGATGATTCGGCGGCGCATAGAGCGTATAGAGCCTCAAAGGAACACTGCCAGTATTGATAATGTTGTGATTCGTCCCCGCAGGGACGAGCACGGCGAAGCCCGCGCTGATCACCGTGCGAACGCCATTTAGAACGGCCTCGCCCGTCCCTTCCTCCACGCGAAAGAACTGATCGAGCTTGTGAACCTCCATACCGATCTCCTCCTTGGACTTCAACGCCATGACAACAAGCTGACAGTTCCCAGCCGTGTAAAGCACCCGGCGAAATTCTTCATTCTTGATGGCAATGTTCTCGATGTTTTGCACATAACCTTTCATAGCAACTTCTCCAGTTGACGATTTTAACATCGTCGTTAGTTAGATTGCATCAAAGGAGGCGCCTTTTTTATGACGCCCAACACTACCCTTCAGCGACGTACCGCTCGGGGCCTGTCTGCTAGCAGGGCTTGTTGGCCGGCCGGCCGTTACGGCCCCCAGTCCCATTGCCACCAGCCATGCGGCACCGGCAAAGCAACCTCATGATTTAAGGAATGCCAGCAGGTCAGCGTTGAGTTGGTTTTTGTGCGTTTCGGCGAGGCCGTGGGGTGCGCCCGCGTAGATCTTTAGGATCGCGTTCTTGACGAGCTTCGCTGAGCGGAGAGCCGCCGCACCGATTGGCACGATCTGGTCTTCGTCGCCGTGAATGATCAGCGTCG
>PLSV01000058.1:4346-4515 GCA_003165235.1 Syntrophobacteraceae bacterium | reverse complement strand
CATCAGCGGCGGGACGGCGGAGATCAGCGCGGCCTTGGCCACCCGTTTCGTTCCGTGGCGGCCGATATAGCGGGCAACTTCGCCGCCGCCCGCGGAGAAGCCGATTAGGACGGCGCCCTTTATGTCGAGCGTTTCGATGAGCTCCGAGAGGTCGTCGGCATAGGTGTCC
>PLSV01000058.1:0-4312 GCA_003165235.1 Syntrophobacteraceae bacterium | reverse complement strand
CCCCAGTCCTTGTAATAGATCTGCGTACCGTCTTTCGTCATGATCGTGCTCATGGTTGGATTTCCTCCGTTGTTTGATATAGGCTTCCATGAGACGGCAGACTATGACATATGGCCCTGCCAACACTGCCATACACTCTCCCGTTGAGGCTCTGGAAGACTTTGAAAGCTTGTTTCACCCGAAGCGGTTTCATTGATCCCGCGCACGCGCCAGTCCGGAAGGTATCACCGGCACTGGATTCCCGCAAGTCAGGGAAACACAAGAAGTAACACCGTATGGCTCTTTCAACAGATTTCTATGCTTTCCAGAGGCCGTGCAGATTGCAGTGTTCCCTTGCCGTTACCGGCCAGGCGTTAATGCAAAACACGGCTTCAGGAGCTTCACCGGGTTTCAGGAACTGACGGTATGCCGTCTCTCCCGCAATAACTTCGATCCACTCGATGTAGTGCTTCTCTTCCATGGGATGCGCGACGACCCCAATTTTGACTTTCACCCCGGCATCCGTCTTCTCAATGACCGGTACGTGCTTTTCTTTTGCGGCATCCACGGTGTTTTCCTCTCGCAGCACCATGGGTTGACCGCAGCAGACCAGTTCACCTTTTCCGCCATGGAGGACTTCAACAATATTTCCGCACAGTTCACATTTGTAGACCTGTAAATTTTCAGCCATGTAAGTCTCCTTACGCTCGAAAGTTGTTGGTGCGATGAAACCGGGCGTGGCAGGGCGCGTTCGATCCACTGGATCGGTTTGACAAGCGCTCCGAATCGTCGATCCTACGAAGTCCAGGGGGGGCTAGTCGTAGATGCTCTTTCCCCAGAGTGTGTCAGAAAAATGGGGCCATGGGGTGTCCTTGTCAAACACGGGAGCGGTCTCCACCTCCTCCTTGTCCACGTTGAGGATGAGCTTGTACTCAGTGGCGTGGAATTAGAAGGCTTTCCAAGGCAAGGGCAAACAGCTTGTTCACCATGCCCCGAAAGTCCCAGATGGAGAGCGCCACGTAAACCAGACGGCTCTTCGGCGTCGATCACCAGTTCGTGGATCTTTCCCGGATTCTCATCCTGGCGACTGACCACCGCCCTAGATTTGGACGCCTAAGAACGGCCCCGCCTTGACCAGTAGTATCCTCCGCCACCACCGAAGAGCATAACCAATAACACTATTATCAGAATGGTTCCCAACATATCATCACCACCTCTCTGGGTTGGACTGAAAAGCAGATTGTCCCCTGACCTCACTTGCATTTATTTAGGAACTGACTACTGATGCCGGGACTGAGCATATCCGCCGGCATCTCTGGCCTCGCAGGAGGCCTGTTGTTCGAAAACGACAATAAATAGCTGCAGGCTATTGGTTGAAGACCTTCTTTATTTCACCAACCTTTTTGCGCGCCGCGCCCTTCAATTGGTCTTTCTTTCCCTCTGCTTCGAGGCCGCGGTCGCCTGAAAGACGTCCTGCGCCTTTTTTGACGGTTCCTTCGATCTCTTCTGCCACACCTTTGATTTTATCTTTTGTGCTCGACTTCATGATGTATCCTCCAATCAAGTAGACTCGCCAAAATGGACAAGCCGGAAAGCACGTTCTCACCCTTTTTGATTCGGTCGACACACACGCCCGATTGGTTCATGTGCATCCATTTACGTTTCAGCAAACTTTATGCCCAGCAGATCAATATCTGTTGCTTTTAATGTTTTATAATGTTTACATACACTTATGGAGTGGTAAGCGCGATGGAAAATTGAAGTTTGAACAGAAAGAGTGTTGCATGCAACAGAAGCGTTGAATTACATCGATGCCACATGCAACATCTCCATATCAGGAGGTTACCTTAGTGAGCTTGTACTCGAACATCAGGAATGATAGATTCGACCCTTAACGGGCGTTGAATGCGTGGAAACTTTTGCCTGGGATCCCAAGTCCACACCTTCCACAATCCCCGGCAGTCTAAGCCTCACACTCATCTTCCCTGGATATGGTGAACACAAAGTTAGACCCGTCCGGACGGGCCTCGTACCATATCTCACCGCCGTGCTCGAGGATGATTTCCCTGCAAAGGCTCAATCCAAGGCCGACACCGTCCGGAGCGGGACCTTCCAATGGCTCGATTCGCCCAAACCTGTCAAACAGCTTCTCGCGATCTCCTTCCGCAATCGGTCTGCCGCTGTTGTAGACGTTCAGACGATAATGCGATTGGTGTTGTTCAAAACCAAAAGAGATGGTGCACCGCTTGCCCCCGAACTTTACGGCATTGGAGAAGAGGTTCCTATAGACGGCCTTCAGCCAGGTCTTGTTGGCGCGGATGGGGATGGAACCGGCGGGAATGGCCCCGAGGCGATTGTCGATGACAATCTCACGCCTGGTGATATCGTCCGCGAGTTCGTCCAAGACGGCATCGATGATATCCTGCCGCAGGTCCAGCACTTCACGTTTCATTTCCATGCTGCCCTCGACAATGGAGGCTTTCCCGAGGTAATCCTCCGCCGTTCCCAGCAGGCGGGCGCAACGGGACAAGAGATCCTGCACGGTGTTTGCCGGGCTTTGATCCAGCTTNNCGCCTCGAAGCATGAGCTTCAAGATGGAGGCAATGGCGACAAGAGGCCCCCTGATGTCATGAGACAGGACCATAACCATGTTCAGAATATGCTCGTTCAACCGCCGAACGCGTTGTTCGGATTCAAGTAGCATCGCCTCCGCCCGCTTGGGTTCGGTGATGTCCGTTACGGAGGTTCTGCAAAAGCCGACGCCGTTCGCGCTTTTCATCAATATGCTATCGAGGCGGGCAAAAAATTCGCCGCTCTTCTTTGCCCTCAGTCTCAGCTCACACGTGTCGCCCTGGGTATCGAAAACCTTCTTTAAGTGAGAGAAAAACCCCTTCCAGTCGCTCTCTACCACAATAGTCACAAAGGGGATGTTGATGAGGTTGCCCCTCTCGATACCCAATTGCTTTGCACCGGTAAGATTCATCTCGACGATCCGTCCCTGCTCGTCGAGAGTGAAATAGCCAAGGGGAGCAAAATCATAGAGGTCGGCATAGCGAGCGCGAGATTCCTCAAGCTGCGTCTGAACATTGCGGAGTTCCTCGTTCTGCGTTTCGATTTCAATCTGGTGAACCCGCAATTCATGGATAAGCCGCTGTGCGTCCTCGGTGGTCATCTCTTCTGGCGGCAGCATACCCGATTTCAGCGATCGTTCTGCTTCCTTAAGTAAGGTTATGTCACTGCCCCGTGTTCCCCCTGGCATCGTTGCGTTCCTTTCTGCAGACTTCATCGGTATTGCCCTTCTATTGCGGCGCTTATTGGGTTTCTGGACCTCCTTTTTGGCTACAGATAAATACACGCGGGGCAGGAACCATCCCAATAGGGTATGGGATATCACATTCTTGCTTCGACAAACTAGCCACTGAGATTGAGGTGATCAACACCCCTCCCCGTTTGAATGTTTTCAATTTTGACACTACGGCTGGACTTCGGGCCAGATCGGGGGATCGAGGGCGGGAAGTCCGGCCCATGTTTCTAATCATGCGGACGAGCGTGCCCGGAACCGCCGAGACCGTGGCTTCATGAACTTGCACTGCCATCGCCGAATAGGGAAGCCAACAGACGAGCGCCAACAGCCCAGTAAGAAAATGCCGACAAAAAGCAACCTTCTTGACCCTGCCGGCGGCATAATCGCTTACGAAGCTTAACCGCCAGAGTATCCCGACCAGTACAAGGATCGTCCAAAGCATGTTCACCTCCTTTTACATTCGGCTCATTATCCATTGGGAAAGGCGCTCGAAGATAAGGATGCCGTTCTAAAGGAGCTTGAGTCGCGCTTAAGCGGTTTGCGCGTGGAGGAGGGCAACGTCCGCGTCAAAAGTTACGGGTTGAACGAGATTGGAGTTCCGGTAAAATCACCGCACCGGAGATCTCTTCGATCAGGTGGCCACTACCTGTGCGATTTGGCGCAAATACGGGACTAATTACCCAAATCACTTATACAGATCTTCGCCCCTGAAGGACGGCAATCAACACCACCACGATTGCAATGACCAGCAGAATGTGAATAGCATAGCCTAACGTATAGCCGGACACCAGCCCCAGCAGCCACAGAATCAGCAGTATTACAGCGACCGTCCACAACATATGGTTCCCCTTTCTGATTGCTCATTCCCACCGTCGGCTATTGCATCACCATACCAGCCGGCAGCGAGGACACGGATAGAAGCCTAATGACCCATACAGCATTATCTTTAAGCAAATTCCATGCTCGGTAGATCTGGAGACGCCGCGTTTTGAATTTAACTAATTTACCTGAATCCGTGAGATCAAACAG
>PLSV01000382.1 GCA_003165235.1 Syntrophobacteraceae bacterium | reverse complement strand
TCCTCCGTGGAAATCCAGGCTAGTCCCGCAGCCAACTCCACATGATGGGCAGGAGCACCCCGCTGTACTCCTCTCTTTGAACAAAACGGACTTTGGTTTTTCCCAAAGGTTCAAGGATGAAGAGGTGTTCTCCGTCAAGCAGACCTGGTAGAATCAGGCTCCCCAGCCACCTGATGTTCCGCTCGACCTCGACTCC
This sequence comes from Syntrophobacteraceae bacterium, assembly GCA_003165235.1. GTDB lineage: Bacteria > Desulfobacterota > Syntrophobacteria > Syntrophobacterales > Syntrophobacteraceae > SbD1. The sequence goes on along the minus strand of PLSV01000382.1, from coordinate 83,694 downwards.
CAGGACTTTTGGCCACAGCAGCACCGGCAGCCCGGAGGGCAGGCGGGCAAGGACCCTCAAACGCTTACCGATGATAAGCGCTCCGGCAATGCGCCTTATGCAAGGATTCCATGAGCCATAACCGGGAAAATCCGTTACGACTTTCCAAACAACAGCGCAGGGCGCGTTGATTTCAATTTCTTTTGCTATGAATCGTCTACTGGACAAAAGACTCAACTCCTGAGGCACGACTGGCTGGATACGAGGCCCCCCGGGGCTTGGGCTGTTTCTGAAAGAGCAGTGCGGATGGCTTCCTCCATGGAAATCAGTCTAATCGGAAGCAACTCTCGGATTGTGTTGTTTTTACAGACGACCTCATTCTTTAGTCCTTCCACCAGGGGCATGACCACACCTGCCGGAACTGAAGAAACCAAATTGATCCAGTACGATGAAAGGTGGGGGGTCAGGACCGGCACAGTGAATATAAGACGGCGCAGCCGTCGAATCCGGGCATATTTCATCATCAGTTGGCGATACGTGAGGATCTCAAGGCCGCCAATGTCAAAGGTCCCCCCTGCCGTCCCGGCCTCAAATAGACAGCCCTCCAGGTATCCAATGATGTTTTCGACGGCGATGGGCTGACACCGGGTATCGATCCAACGGGGACATATCATTATGGGGAGGCGTTCCACGAGGTGACGCAGCATCTCGAATGGAGCCCCTCCGGCTCCGATGATGTTGGCGGCCCTCAGCACAGTCGTCTGGATTCGGTTCGTCTGAAGGACTTAAGCCACCATTTGTCGGCTCCGTAAATGCTCGGAAAGGTTATCCGCCATCTCCCCCAGTCCGCCGAGGTAAATGATGCGCCTGACTCCCGATTCTTCAGCAGCTTTTGTGAAGTTGCGGGCGGCTTGGAGGTCATCCTGGAGGTAGGCTTTGTACTGGAATACACTCCGGCCACCCATTGAGTGCACCAGGTAGTAGGCCGTATCGATGCCATCCATGGCCCGCCACAACGTCTCAGGTTGCAGGAGATCCCCTTCCATGACATGGGGTTCCATGCCGCAAGGGACTTTGCTCTGAAAACGCTTGGCCGAGCGAACAAGGCAACGGACACGGACGCCCCTTGAGGCCAGCCCTCTTAAGAGTCGGCCGCCAATAAATCCGTTAGCGCCCGTCAAAAGGACCTTGTGTGACACATCGTTCATGTAATCAAGACCTCCTCGGTGGTTCGCAATGATCACATGCTATGACTCGGCATTATATCAGAGTGATGCAAAATGGTGAATTAGCGACTGTCAGATGCTGTTGCAGAACATGACGACTTACTCACAAAGTTGGAACAGACACTCATCGTGCTATCACTGTTGATGAAACACCCAAACGCCAGGCCTTTCAAGGCCGGCGCCGGGGGCGCACAGTTAATGCATTTGGCATCGACCGCAAGACCTTATATACCAAAAAGGAAGCCTCTGGGCTGCTTTAACCCCAAATTGGGCATAAATAGCCCCAGTGCACGATTTCTTTTTGTTTACAACGTATTAGAAGAGTCAGATCGCCCCGCTGGGGTGATTTCTCCACAGTTTTTCGATCGTTTTATTCTGCCGCTGTCAGGCCCAAAACCCAACTCTTCAGTATTTTCAGTTAGATAGGTTCCATGGCACGGCCAATGCTCTATATGGAAGCGGTCCGACGGGTTGGCTCTGCGTTATGAGACGCAGATAGCGCATTCAAAGAAACTCAGAAGAGCACAAAATGAGGAGAACGGAGATGAATACGCACGAGCATGAGCGCATCGAGGTAAGGAGATGGGTGCAGGACGCGATCAATCTTTACGAAAATGCCGGAAAAGAGACCCTCCTGAGGGAGATCGCCGATTCCAGGGGCAAATTCGTATCAGATGAGCGCTACATATTTGCCCTGGACCTAAACGGGACAGTGGTGGCGCATCCGATGGATCCGGCGTTGACGGGCAAGAATCTGATGGATTTCACAGATTCCGAGGGAAATGTTTTCGTTCGAAAGATTGTAAATACTGCAAAGACCATAAGCTATGGTTTTACGGACTACAAATGGCATAGCCCGGCATCGACCGACGAACTTCACAAGACTGTTTTCTTCGAGCGGGTCGACGGCATCATCCTCTGCAGCGGGTTTTACGGTTCCAAGGAGAGCTTATTGGACAGGTTTTTCAAATGTCTCCAATACTATGAATCACCGGTCTGATAATGGATCGTGGAAAGGGGCTGCAGGGCATCCTGGAGGGGGCGTGGTTACAAAAGGTTCCCGGCGCTTCGATCTGAAGAATGATTCATCGTTTCTGAAGGCCGGTCATCCGGCGAGGAAAGCGGTGACCAGCCTGCCTGCGCCCGGCGCTAAGAGAGCGCAGGCCGCCTTGCCCACGCACTGGGCGCCCAGCCTCATGAGGAGCTGCTCCAGGTATGCGGCGGTCTCGTCCTGACCGGAACCGCCCGCCGTGGTCATCACCGCGCCGTGCTTTCCATCTTTACACACCGCCCCAGGTGATGGCGGCGATCTCAGGCCGGGCAGGGGTCGATCTTGAGGAGGGCTACGTCGAGATACACGGTATGGGCGCCCCGCTCCCATGCCGCATACAGGATCTTTTGCGCCAACCACGCGGTGCGGCTCTTATCCTTCCCTGGGTTTCCACACAGGGCCAAAAAAGCTTGATGCTCATCTAAGACATCCGCTTTCGATTTCCTCCGGACAACGCTCGGATTTTGCCGGAATCCGGCTAAATCCAAAGCGCCTCCGCTTTTGCTCCCTGTCATTATTTACGCGCATACATTATTATATGTTATCGGGCAAAGGGGATTGAAATCGTCTCTGTGCAGTCCATGTGAACCAGAGGAGCAGACAGATGGAAAAAACGATCCGCGGCAGAAAACTAACACTTGTCCAGGGCGATCTTACGGAACTGGCGGTAGATGCAATCGTCAATGCCGCCAACTCGCACCTTCAGTTGGGGGGCGGCGTCGCAGGCGCCATCCGGACCAAAGGGGGGCCGAGCATTCAGGAGGAGTGCAACCGGATAGGCCCGATCGGGGTGGGCGAGGCCGCCGTTACCGGAGGCGGGAATCTTAAGGCCGCCTATGTGATTCACGCAGTCGGACCTTTCTACGGCGAGGGGGACGAGGACGAAAAGCTGCGGAACGCAACTCTCAACAGCCTTAAGCGCGCAACTGAAAGGGGAATGAAATCCATTGCATTTCCAGCCATCAGCACAGGTATTTTCGGCTTCCCCAAGGACAGGTGCGCCCAAATCATGCTGAAAACAGTCTCGGAATTTTTGGAAAGCCAGGAAACGAATTTGGAAAGGGTAACCCTGTGCCTATGGTCCGGAGACGACCTTGAGTTGTTCGAGAAAACTCTGGGTGAAACAACGATCGGCGAGTGACAAGATGCTCAAGTGGATGGAGCTTTTCCGAAAAAGCAGGGAGTTCAAGCCGGAATCCGCTGAAAATGCGCTCTTCCATGAAAAATACCGGCATTTCCAAAGCCTGCTGGCGGGCAACAATAATGCCCTGGAGCTTATAGCCGACCTGGAGCAGGTCTGCTACGGCGCCAAACCATTCACCCTCGAATCTATTATCGGAAGGGTCGAGCGGCTGATGGCGCAGGTTTATGATATAGCTGAGGAACTGGGGGCCCTGTCGGGGGGTAAATTCCCAACCCTGCGCGCAGTCGTCGAACAGATAGGGGCAGGTATTTTTGAAGAGCTTTTGCGCAAGCGGAGCATAGAGGGGACAACTCTGACCATTGCGCTCCGGCAGATCAGCCAGGAGCTGCTCTCAGAGGTGGGCGGCAAATCGGCCAACCTGGGCGAAATATTCAATCGCGTCCATCTGCCGGCGCCGGATGGATTTGCCGTGACCGCCTATGCGTGCCACTATTTTATGGAATCAAACGGGCTTTTCAGGCGGGCGGAAGAAATCCTCAGGGACATTAACATCGAGGATACGCCGCGCCTTGTGGAATGCAGCAAAGAGATCCAGCGCCACATTTTGAACGCGCCGCTTCCGGCGGAACTTGAGGAAGCGCTGCTGAAGGAAATGGACTCGCTCAGCGCAGGCTCAGGGCTGGACTTTAGAATTGCGGTCCGCAGCAGCGCGACCGGCGAAGATTCGGAGGCGAGCTTTGCAGGGCAGCATTCTTCGGTGCTGGGCGTCAATCGTCAGGGACTGCTGCGCGCATACAAGACCGTTGTCGCCAGCACTTACAATCCCAGGGCCGTCTATTACCGGAGAAGCAGGGGTTTCCCGGACGAGTACGTAATCATGAGCGTGCTGTGTGTGGCGATGGTTGAAGCCATGGCGAGCGGTGTAATGTACACCAGGGACCCGAACGACTCAGGGCGCAACCTGGTGTTGGTGAACGCGGTCTGGGGATTAGGCTTGAACGCGGTTGACGGCGCCGTTTCAACCGACTTCTATGAAGTGGATAAGTCGAGCAGGCATGTTCTTTTGTCCAGGATTGCCGCAAAGGAGACCATGCTGGTTCTCGGTAAGGACGGCGAACTCAGAGACGACAAGGTTCCCGTGGGTCTTCAACGCAGGCCCTGCCTGGAAGAAGGCCAGATATGCGAACTGGTTGATTACGGGATAACTCTGGAAGAGTATTTCGGTTTGCCCCAGGACATCGAGTGGGCTATGGACAGGAGTGGAAGAATCGTCATCCTGCAGTCCAGGCAGCTCAACGTCGATCTTTTTTGCGTTCTGGAGAACAAAGCGGAAGCCGGCCGGATCGACCTGGAGCAGCCCGGTCATCCAGTGTTGCTCCACGGCGGGATAACGGCGTCCAGGGGCAAAGCGAGCGGGTTGGCTTATGTCCTCGATTCCGGCCACAATCTGGCGGATATTCCGGAGGACGCAATTCTTATAGCCGCGCAGACATCCCCTCGCTATGTCCCGATCCTTGGCCGCATACAGGCCATCGTAACCAATGTTGGGAGCGTTACGGGGCATATGGCCTCGGTTGCAAGAGAGTTCGGCGTGCCTGCCCTTGTGGAGACGGGCGACGCCACTTCCAAAATTCCCCACGGTGAGGAAATCACCGTGGACGCGACAAACCGGGTGATCTACAAGGGAAGGGTGGAGAGCATCCTGGAGCGCAAAAGGAGAGGCAATCCGATGAAGGGCAGCCCAGCCTACCGGGCCGCTCATTCGGTGCTGAAAAGAATAGCGGTCCTCAATCTGGCCGACCCTGGAAGCGAAAACTTCACGCCCGAGGGCTGTTCCACCTTGCACGATGTGATCCGTTTTGCCCATGAATTCGCCATGCGCGAGATGTTCCATATCGGTGAGGGTGTCGAGCTTTCGAAGCATTCAGCGATCCGGGTCAAGGTCCACCTGCCTATGAAGATCCTGGCGGTCGATCTGGGTGGTGGGCTGAACATTGCTGTTGGCAGAGCTGAGGCCGGCCTGGAGGAAGTAGCATCGATACCTTTCAAGTCTTTGCTCGAAGGGATGACAGACCGGGCCGTGCGTTGGGTGGGTCCCATAGGAATGGATTGGAAGGGATTTGCGTCTGTCCTCACCGAGTCAATATTGAGAGATCCGTCAATGGACGACAGTTTCGGAGGCCCGAGCTATGCAGTCCTGTCGGGGGAGTACGTGAATTTCAATTCACGTCTCGGCTACCATTTTGCTGTTGTCGACGCCTACTGTGGACCTCAAGTCAACGACAACTACGTCCGTTTTTCATTCAAGGGCGGGGCGGCCGATATCGGGCGGCGCTCGAGGAGGGCCGGCCTTATCTCAGGGATTTTGAAACGGCTCGGCTTCCAGAGTGCTCTCAAGGGGGACCTGGTGCGCGGAGAAATCAAGAAATATGAATGCGCCGTAATGCAGGAAAAGCTCGTGATGCTTGGAAGGCTGATGGGCGCGGTCCGCCTGCTCGATATGGTCTTGTCCGACGATGGCCTGACAGGCTGGTATATAGATGAGTTTATGAAAGGAAATTACACTTTCGAGCGCACCTGATCGCCGGGGGACCGCGCCCGGGGACCCGATCCGGGTTTAGCCGCCAACGGCGCCAGGCCATTGCTGCAAACAATTATTTGTCATTTTCCGGGCGAGCATGGTTCACGGGATATTGAACAAAACCGGAAGTATGCGGGCTTCATGCAGCTTTTGTATAAGTTGCACTACTCCATAAATCCATATGAAATAACTTGCGTCCTGGAGCGATCTTCTCAGTTGCTTCGCTTTGACCGTGCAAGCGTCGGGTTCCGAGTAGAGGAACAAATTAGGCAAAAATCTGGGCACCCGTTGCATGTAGGATTGAAATGCCTGGCCGTGCAGCGCGTTCATACGCGCTTCCTCCTCACGGATGATGGAAGGGTAATAAAGCCCGAATGAAAGCGTGAGCAAAGCGATGATCAGAAAGCTTCCGGAAGCGAGCCCGATCCCGGCGACGCCGATCAGGCTGAACAGGTAGAGCGGATTTCGCGTCACCGAGTAAGGTCCGAATTCCACCAGGGTGCTTGTCTTGTGACCGGAGATGTAGATAGAGCTCCAGACCCTGCCGAAAGCGCAGACTATGACGCAGGCAAGGCCCGCGAAATCAATGATGCTGTGCCGAAGAGCGCTCTCGATTCTGTTGCCGCTCGTCATCAGCAGCAAAAAGATCAACAAGGCTAACAGCCGCGTGTGAATGATCCGCACTTTCGAATTTGAGCCCGCGCCAAAAAAGGCCATTTCTACATTCCATCAAGCAAGGCCATAGGCTGTTTTTTTCTGAAGTTTGCAAAAACTTATGACAGGATGAGTGCATATAGAAAAGATGAGAGGAAGACAAGCAAATTACGTCGGATCCTGGTTTAATCAGGGTAACCCTCCGGCTCTGCCGACGGACTCGCAGAGTTTGACATTTTCGGGAATGCACGAAAGTTTTCCATGGTGGACCGCTTATACGGACTCGCGTTCAAGCCGGGCGCTCCGGGAGGGCATAAAGCCCTCCGCTACAAATGAGCCGTGCGGCAATGCTGTAGGAGCGGGGTTTATCCCCGCCCGGTCTTGAACGCGACTCCGTATTAAAGCTCCACGAAAAGCCCAGGATCGGATGTCGTCATTCCGGCGGCGCTTTTGAGCCGGATTCCATAGAAATCAAAGCACTGGACCCCGGCTTAAAACCTGCCGGGGTGACGTAATACGGGCTCCTGTCCGCGTGGAAGATATGAAGCGCGCCAACGCTCCAGCCGCTTTGAGCGGTCCACGGTTTTCCAGGCCTCCGGCTTTGCCGGAGGGATATGATTTTGCGAACCCCTCGATGGACGGAGTCCGCCTGATGCGGAGTTGGGTTCAAGCCGGGTGCTCCTGGCATGAAATATTCCGGGATTGGGATTGGGGGAAAAGAAAACGCGCTTTTTTTCGCAAGGTCGGGTTTTCTCAGACGGTGAGACCTTCGGGGTTGCGTTTTTGGTCCCTGTGGCGACGGCATCGAATTCGGCTTGCCCTGCCGGATGAAAATGATTGACATTTTAGCTCAATCCATTTATGAAACATTTGATCTATTGCCCAAGAAGGGAATGAAAAGGACATTTCCCCTCTTTATTTGCGTTTATTTTCACAGTCTCGTACGCGCGGCAGCTCGGTTTCATTCACTTGGGCATTTCCTCGTGTTGAATGCGTCAACTGCATCCTCGTGGAACCGGGCATTAACCATGAGAGCTTTTCAGGCGCCCCCGAAGTAAAGTGCTTTCGGTCTGGCGGGAAAGAATCCCGAGGTTCCGGGTTCTGGCTCAAAACAGGAAATACCTTTTCGGATATGTGTTCTGCTGATTCGGGTTAAGCGCAGCGCTCAGAAGCCTTGATCAGCTCGCGGATTAACGTTCAATCGACTCTCAAGAAGGAGGCTGACCTTGACATTTCAACCATCAAAGCAGGTGTATTCGGGAAAGATCAGGGAGGTAACCCTGGGAAACGGAGACAAGGCGGTTACGGTTGGCGGGAAAGGGGTTTATTCCTTCCATTCATTCGAGGGCGCCGTCCCGAATGCTCCCAGGATCGCAATGGAAGTCTGGGACAAAGATCCTAGCGAGGACTGGGCCGAGGCGGCCAAGGCGCCCTTCATCGGCGTGCTTAACGATCCGGCGGCCTGGGCGCGCAAGTGCGTAGAGGACTACGGCGCCGAGATAATCGTGGTGCAGACGAAAAGCGCCGATCCGAACGGTGACAACCGTGCTTCGGGCGAGGTAGCCGCAACGGTTAAAAAGGTGGTGGACGCCGTGGATGTGCCGGTAATCGTCTGGGGTGTCGCCAATCACGACAAGGACGTCGAGGTTATGAGGCAAGTCGCCGAAAGTTGTTCGGGCCGGAGAGTCGCATTATGTCCGGTTGAAGAAGGCGACTACAAGCAGATCGGCGCTGCATGCCTGGGCTACAAACAGGTGACGGTGGCTTCCACCCCCATTGACGTAAACCTGGCCAAGCAGCTAAACATTTTGCTCGGAAACCTCGGGGTAAGCACGGATGACCTGGTGATCGACCCGACTACGGGCGGGATCGGGTATGGGCTGGAATACACCCATTCGGTAATAGAGCGCATCGAACAGGCTGCACTCACCCAGGAAGACGAAAAACTCCAGCAGCCAATCATCGTCAATGTAGCCAACGAGACGTGGAAGTGCAAGGAGTCGAACCTGAGCGCCGAAGATGCTCCGGAACTCGGAGACCCCGCCAAGCGCGGTATTTTGATGGAAGCGGTCACAGCCGTTGACTTTTTGATTGCCGGGGCTGACGTGGTGGTTATGCGCCACCCTGAAGCGGTCAAGCTGGTGAGAAACTATATAGCCAAGATGATGTAATCTTGCGGAAAATCGGCTGCGCAAGTGATTTATTGGTAAAATGAACCTCCCCAGGAAGGGGAAAAGAGGTGCTGCATGTCTGATGAGAAGAAACCAGTTTCAATCGTAGAAGAAAAGAAGGCGAAAAAGATAGATTTTCGAGAGATGACAAGTTGCCCCAGCACTCTCCAGATGCTCAAAAAGCTGGAGGCCGATGGGCATGAATCCATGTTCAACCGGGCGGCCGAAATGAAGCCCTGTCCCATCGGCGCCGAGTCGGCCTGCTGCAAGCACTGCTTCATGGGGCCCTGCCGCCTCAACTCCAGGGACCCTTACGCCAGGGTCGGAGTCTGCGGGGCGACCATAGACACCATCGCCGCGCGGAACTTCGCGCGCAATGTAGCCGCCGGCGGGGCCGCTCATACCGACCACGGCATGGCTATGCTGGATATTTTCCGCGAAGTGGTGAACGGGAGAATTTCTCATTTCAAGATTCAGGACGAAAAGAAACTCATAAATGTCGCACAGAGTATTGGGATCACGACCGAGGGCAGGCCGATCAAAGACATAGCCAACGACCTCTATTCGGAACTGGAACGCACATACACGCAGGTCGAAGGGGAAATTCCTTTCGCCAAGCGCGTTCCCCCGAAGACCCTCGAGGTATGGCGCAAAGCCGGGATCGTTCCTCGGGGCGCGATGCGCGAGATCATGGAGCTGATGCACCGTTCTCATATGGGTGTTGACCAGGACTATAACAATATCGTAAAGCAGTGCTCCCGCACGGCCCTTGCTGACGGGTGGGGCGGGTCGATGGTCGCCACGGAGATCTCGGATATACTCTTCGGCACGCCATCACCCAAGGTGGCCGGCGTAAATATGGGATTTCTGAAGGAAGACCAGGTAAATATCATGATTCACGGTCATGAGCCGCTTCTTTTCGAAGGCATGATCGCCGCTTCCACCGAACCCGCGAATCTGGAAAAGGCCAAAGCGTCGGGCGCAAAAGGGATCAACCTGCTCGGCATGTGCTGCTCGGGCGCCGAAGTGCTTGGACGGCACGGCATTCCCCATGCCGGGAATTTCGTTTCAGCCGAGCCGATTATCGCGACAGGGGCGGTTGACGCGATGGGTGTGGACGTCCAGTGCATCATGCAGGCACTGCCGAAGATCGCTGAATGTTACGGGACAAAGTTTTTTACGACCAACCCGAGGGCCAGGATCGAAGGCGCCGTCCACATCGAGTTCCATGAAAACGATCCGTTGGGCGCGCCGAACCAGATTATCGACCTGGCTATCGAGCGTTTCGCCAACCGCACTGCGAGGATCGTCATTCCGCAGCGGCAGGACTGGGGCGTACACGGCTTCTCGAGTGAATATGTCACCTACATGCTCGGCGGGGAGTTCCGCGGTTCCTATGTGCCTTTGAACGACAACATCATCAACGGCCGGATCCGTGGCGTAGCCGGTGTTGTGGGCTGCACCAATCCGCGCGTCAAGCAGGACTATCTGCATGTGGAGCTGGTTAAGGAACTTATCAAGAACAACGTTCTGGTCGTTCAGACCGGATGCTCGCAGATCGCGCTCGCCAAGGCCGGCCTCATGAAACCGGATGCGGCGGTGCTTGCCGGTGAAGGTCTTCAGGAAGTATGCGAGACCGTCGGAATTCCGCCTGTATTGAGCCTGGGGTCCTGCGTAGATAACAGCCGCATACTCATTGCGTGCTCCGAGATGGTTCGGGCCGGCGGACTGGGAGACAAGTTGTCCGACCTGCCGGTTGCGGGCTGCGCTCCAGAGTACATGAGCGAAAAAGCGATCTGCATCGGGCAGTATTTCGTGGCTTCGGGCGTTTATACCATTTTCGGAGTAACATTCCCGACCGTGGAGGGCACAAAGTTCCACGATCTGCTCTTCAATGGCCTCGAGGAACAGGGCTTCGGAAAATGGGGCTTTTCGAACGATCCCATCGAGATGGCCCATATGATGATTGAACATATCGACAAGAAGAGGGCCGCGCTCGGCCTTTCCGGACCACGCGAGCGGAAACTTTTCAGCATGGAAGACCGCAGAGCGGCTGAAGGTTAAGCCGGACCGGTCCTGTGAAGTCAATCCGTATTTTAATTCCGGCTTGAAGCCGGCAGCGTTGCGAGGAAAAACAGACAAAGGAGTTCAGTTATGTCCAGGTTAGTCGCTTTTGCAGCGATCCAGGGGGCCTACAATATTGTTTCCAAGGCTGAAGGCAAATTCAAGCAAGCCATGGATAAGTTTGGGCCCAACCAGCCGATAGGGTTTCCGAATACGGCTTATTATCTTCCAATCATTTACTCGATCCTCGGCATCAAAATTGAAAAATTGGCCGACGCCGAGCCTGTAATAAAAAAATGCCGAGAGCTTCTGCCTCCGCACATCAAAGCCCAGCACAACATTCACCTTCCTTACCTGGGAGGAACGCTGGATTCGGGAATGGCGGCCATTCTGGCTGAAGAAGTGGTTGAGGCGATCCGTTATGTTGAAGATCCCGATTTTTATCATCAGGGTGAAGAATGCGATCCGGAAAACGGAAAAATCTGGCTTGGCGCCGCCGACGACACGATTATGAGAAAGAGGGGCATCGAGTTCGTTGACGGCAGCGCTCCCGGTTTTGCCGCAATCGTCGGCGCGGCCCCCAATCCGGAAATCGCGAAGATGATCGCGGAAGACTATCAGAAGAAAAACCTCTATATCTTCATGTGCGCGAATCAGACGGGCACTACGTTTTCCGAGCAGCTCGTCGAGGCGGGCGTGGAGATCGGGTGGAACACGCGGCTTGTGCCTTTCGGTCCCGATATTTCCGCCGCAGTGTTCGCACTGGGTTTTGCAAACCGTGCCGCCATGGCGTTTGGCGGGGTCAAGCCCGGAGATTTCAGAACGGTTCTGAAATATAACAAAGACCGTATTTTCGCCTTTGTGAACGCTTTAGGCGATGTGAACGCCGAGTGGGCCGCCAACGCGGCCGGGGCGATCAACTGGGGTTTCCCGACAATCGCAGACACCGACATTCCCGAAATCCTGCCAACGGGTGTGTGCACCTACGAACATGTTGTCTCCAGCGTTCCCTACGAACAGATGACGGCAAAGTCGATCGAAGTGCGCGGACTCAAGGTGACCATTACCGAAATACCGATCCCTGTAGCTTACGGTCCGGCTTTCGAGGGCGAGCGCGTGCGCAAGGACGACGTCTACCTCGAGTGCGGCGGCGGGAAAACCGCCTGCTGCGAGCTGGTCCAAATTGCCGACATGGACGCGGTTGAAGACGGCAGGGTGGACGTTATCGGCCCGGATATCAAGGATGTGACCGTAGGTTCGCATCTGCCGATGGCGGTAGTGGTCGAGGTTGCCGGCCGCAAGATGCAGGCCGACTATGAGCCGATCCTCGAGCGCCAGTGTCACCACCTGATAAACTACGCCCAGGGCGTTATGCATATCGGCCAGCGTGATATAGCCTGGTACAGAATTTCAAAGCAGGCGGTCGATAAAGGATTTACCCTCGAGCACATAGGAAAAATCCTGCACGCCAAATATCACCAGGATTTCGGCGCTATTTTTGACAAGTGCCAGGTCAAGATCTATACAGACGACGCCAAGGTCCACGAAATCCTGCCTCTTGCGCAGGCCGCCTACAGAACACGCGACGAGCGTATCGAGGGCATGACGGACGAAGGTACTGAAACATACTACTCCTGCACGCTCTGCCAGTCTTTCGCACCGACGCACGTCTGCGTGATAAGCCCCGAGCGCACGGGTCTTTGCGGCGCCTATAACTGGCTGGACTGCAAGGCCTCTTTCGAGATCAATCCGACGGGGCCCAACCAGCCCGTTCAGAAGGGCGACACGCTGGATCCCAAACTGGGCAACTGGAAGGGTGTGAACGACTTCGTCTATAAGGCGTCCAGGCAGTCGATCTCCAGCTACAATTTCTACAGCCTGGTTTACGACCCGATGACCACCTGCGGGTGCTGCGAGTGCATCGCAGCGATCCTGCCGATGTGCAACGGAATCATGACCGTAAACCGTGACTTTGCAGGCATGACCCCCAGCGGCATGAAATTCACCACGCTTGCCGGCACGATCGGCGGAGGGAACGTTACTCCGGGTTTTGTGGGTCACAGCAAGTATAATGTCACACAGCGCAAGTTCATTCTAGGGGACGGCGGTCTCCATCGGCTTGTATGGATGCCCAAGATGTTCAAAGAGGAACTTCGAAGCAGGCTTGTCAAGCGCGGCGAAGAAATGGGCATTCCGAATTTTGTCGATATGATCGCAACCGAGGAAAACGGCACTACCGAAGACGAGATTTATGCCTTCCTGGAACAGGTGGGACATCCCGCTCTGACAATGGAAAGCATTATTGGCTGATAGAGGACCCGGGCGCAGGTATTGCGGGTCTGCGCCCGGTTTCATATTACCAATTAAACTTTTACCAGGAGAGAAAACACATGGGCCTTACCGGGATTCAAATCTTTAAGTTGCTGCCCAAGACCAATTGTGGAGAGTGTGGGGTTCCAACCTGCCTGGCTTTTGCGATGAACCTTGCCTCGGGCAAGGCCGAACTGGAAAAGTGTCCCTACGTGTCGGAAGCGGCCAAGGAACAACTCGCTTCCGAATCGGCGCCTCCCATTCGGCCGCTTACAATCGGGTCCGGCGAATACGCTGTAAAGGTCGGCGGGGAAACAGTGCTCTTCAGGCACGAGAAAACTTTTGTGAACCCACCGGGCTTTGCCGTTCTGGTCTCAACTGATGAAGATGAGGCTTCAGTTGCCGGAAAGATCGACCGGTTCAAGAAATCGCAATATGACCGGGTCGGACTCAAACTTCGGGCTGAGATGTTTGCGATAAAGGACGCCAACGGAGATGCGGCAAAATTTTGCGCTCTGGCCAAGAAGATTTCTGATGAGGTCGGGGCGGCGATGATTTTCATGTCCGATTCGGTTGACGTCCTGACAGCGGCCGCTGATTCATTCAAAGAAAAGAAGCCGCTGCTTTATGCGGCGACGCCGGAGAACGCCGAACCGCTTGGCAATCTCGCCAAGGCTGCCGGGTGCCCGCTAGCGGTTAAGGGAAACGGCTCTTTGGACAGCGTTATCGCACTTAGCGAAAAGCTGACCTCGATGGGGCTCAAGGACATCGTTATCGACACAGGGACTCGAGACCTCAAGAAGGCTTTCGAAGAGCAGATACTGATCCGCCGCGCCGCTCTCAAGGACAGGTTCCGGCCGCTCGGATTCCCCACGATCATCATGGCCAATGAAATAGCTGATGGGATCATGGCCGAAGCCCTTGTGGCAGCCACTTTCGTGGCCAAATACGGGGCGATCATAGTTCTGAGCGACCTTCAGCCTCACGTGATTTTCCCCCTTCTTCTCGGGCGGCTCAATATCTACACCGACCCGCAACGGCCGATGACGGCCGAGCAGGGAATCTACCCGCTCAACAATCCCGACGAGAACTCGCCGGTTCTCGTGACCTGCAACTTCTCGCTCACCTACTTTATCGTATCGGGTGAAATCGAGTCCAGCAGGGTGCCTTCGTGGCTCTGCGTTCAGGACACCGAGGGACTTTCGGTCATGACCGCCTGGGCCGCCGGGAAGTTCTCGGGTGAAAGCGTCGGGACCTTCATCAACAAGTGTGGAATCAAGGATAAGGTTAAGCACAAGAATCTGATTATCCCAGGGTATGCGGCCGGTATAAGCGGTGAACTGGAGGAAGAACTCGGCCCGGGCTGGACTATCTCGGTCGGTCCAAGGGAAGCCAGCCAGATCCCCAAATTCCTCAAGAGCTTGAAGGCGTAGACGGGAGATGAAGGAATGAAGCTAATAGGTGAAAACCTGAATATAATGAGCGTGAAGTATGGCGCCGCACTGAAGGCCAAAGAGGCCAAACCGCTTCAGGAGCTAGCGATCCAGCAGGCCAAAGCCGGAATGGACTATGTGGACCTCAATATCGGCCCGGCGGGAAAAACGGGCGTGGAGCTAATGACTTGGCTCGTCCCGGTTATCGAGGAAGTTGTGGATGTTCCAGTCGCCCTGGATACGTCAAACGTCAAGGCGATAGAGGCCGGCCTCAAAGCATGCAAGAAGAACCGGCCGCTCATCAATTCGATTATGGTCCGCCCCGAGAGAATGGAAGCGCTTCTTCCGCTTGCCGCACAGTATGACGCCGAATTTGTCGGTTTGCTCTGGGGGCCCGAAGGGATGCCGAGGGACGAAAACGAACGCGGAGCGCTTTGCGCCGAGCTGGTGTTCAAGGCCACGGGAGAATTCGGCATAAATCCGGAACGTATCTATGTCGATCCCATCCAGACGCCGGTCAGCGTGCAGCAGATCCAGATCATGAGCGTGCTGGAGTTCATGAAAATGTTCGAGGATATCGCTCCGGGGTGCAGAAGCACAATCGGTCTTTCAAACGTATCCAACGGGCCGCCCGATCACCTGCGCCCGATACTTAACCAGGTCATGCTGATAATTCTCAAGCGGCATGGATTGTATTCGGCGATCGTGGACACCTTTGACCCCAAGCTCCACGAAATTGCCAGAGGCAAACGTCCTGAGCTGGAAGCTCTCGTCCATAAGGTCGAGGATGGACAGCCGATTGACGTGAGCTCGCTGACAGACGAGGAGCGCAAATTCGTAAAGACGGCCAAAGTGATCCTGGGCCAAACGCTCTATTCCGATTCGTGGCTTGAAATCTGAAACCTGCTGCAGGCCCGCCCTTGTGCCGTACAGGGCGGGCTTGATTTGTTTCCTGACCTCTTCGAGTGAACTCCGGCCGGCCCTTAAGCATTCGGTTACCGGTTTAATATATATTATTATAGTCAGGTTGCTGTTTTGCTCCATAATGAGTTTTAGCGATTGTATCTCAACGCAATCCCCGGTAAACTATAGAGGCAGAGTTGCTCATCTCGCGCTATTCTATCTAAACCATCCTGCAAGATAATGAGCCGTTCCTCCTCAGTATCCTCTTTTTGTCCGAGCTGCTCTGACGCCAAGTTGCGGTCAAGACCGTGCGGGATAAACCCCGCCCGGTCTACAGCATTGTCACACTGCGCATTCGCGGGGAGGGCTTTATGCCCTCCCGTAGTCCCCGACTTGAACGCAATATCGTATGAAAAGGCGTCTGCCGGGACAAACCGCCCTTTGTAAACTAATTGCAGCGCCGGCGGAATAGTTGTTAATATAGAGTGAGTTCCGGCGCGCCTTGGCTGGCATTCTTGCCCGGTGAAAAATCTAACCCAGAGGAGTGGTTATGCCAAAATATGTTTATTTTTTTGAAAACGGGAAAGCCGATGGCAACGCCAAAATGAAGGCCCTGCTTGGCGGAAAGGGCGCCAACCTGGCGGAGATGGCCCAATTGGGCATGCCCGTGCCTCCCGGTTTTACAATCACTACCGATGTATGCACCTATTTTTATGAACATGGCGGCGAGTATCCGCTCGAATTGAAAGGGCAGGTCGAAGAGGCCCTGCACAGGCTCGAGGAGCACATGGGGCGCAGATTCGGCGACCCGGAGAACCCCCTGCTTGTTTCGGTGCGTTCCGGCGCAGCCCTTAGCATGCCCGGCATGATGGACACGATCCTCAACCTCGGTCTCAATGATAATACAGTGGAGGGTATGATCAAGCAGGCGGGGGACGATCGGTTCGGATATGATTGCTATCGGCGCCTCATCGCCATGTATGGGGACGTGGTGCTCGGTTTGAGGCCCCAGGCAAAAGACGAGCACGATCCCTTCGACGTACTGATCGAGGAAGCGAGAAACAGGCGCGGGGTTGAGTTCGACAATCAGCTTACCGCCACGGACCTCAGGGAATTGATCCAACGCTACAAAGGGTTGATTCGCGATCGAAAAAAGCTCGAATTCCGGCATGATCCCTGGGATCAGCTTTGGGGCGCCATCACGGCTGTTTTCGGATCGTGGCACAATCCCCGGGCGATCTCCTACCGTGAGCTGAACAACATTCCGGATTCCCCCGGCACGGCTGTAAGCGTGCAATCCATGGTGTTCGGGAACCTGGGTGAGGATTGCGGCACGGGCGTGGCCTTCACGCGCAATCCGGCCACGGGCGAGAATGTGCTGTACGGCGAGTACCTGATCAATGCCCAGGGCGAGGATGTCGTTGCGGGCACCAGGACCCCCCTGCCGATTAACAGGCTTCAGACAGGGGACATCTCCGGTCTGTCTCTCGAAGAAACCATGCCTGAGATCTATGCCGAACTTGAAGGCATTCGCACCAAGCTGGATCGTCATTACCGGGACATGCAGGACATTGAGTTCACTATCGAAAACAATAAACTGTGGATGTTGCAGACCCGGACCGGGAAGCGAACCGGTTTCGCCTCTTTTAAGATTGCTGTGGATATGGTGCGGCAAGGCATTATAAGCAAGCAGGAAGCGCTGATGCGGGTGGACCCCGATCATTTGGACCAGCTCTTGCGGCCCACATTCGACCCCAAGGCGGTAAGGGATGCAATCAAGGATGGCAACCTGCTGACCAGAGGTCTCAACGCTGGTCCGGGGGCGGCGACAGGCCGGGTGGTGTTTAATGCTCACGATGCCGAGGAATGGGCGATGAGGGGCGAGGTAGTCATACTCGTGCGTCTGGAGACCTCCCCCGATGATATTCGCGGTATGCACGCCTCGCGCGGAATTTTAACTGCGCGTGGCGGGATGACCTCACATGCGGCCCTTATTGCCCGCCAGATGGGAAAAGTCTGTGTGGTAGGCTGCCCCGACCTGGACATCGATTACCACAACCGGAGGATGACTATTGGTGACCGTGTGATCAGGGAAGGTCAGTACCTGTCGCTCGACGGCACGGTCGGGGAAGTTTTTGCAGGCCAGATCCCGACACGGCCTTCGGAAGTGCTCCGGGTAATCATAGACAAGAGTCTCGCGCCGCAAAGGTCCCAGATATACCAGGATTACGTGGCCCTGCTAGGCTGGGCCGACGAGTTCCGCCGCCTCGAGATCTGGACCAACGCCGATCAACCGAACCAGGCCGAGGAAGCCATAGCGTTCGGGGCTGAGGGAATAGGGCTCATCCGCACGGAGCACATGTTCTTTGAAGGCAACCGGATCGACGCGGTTCGCGAAATGATTCTTGCCGAAAACTCTCAGGGACGCGAACGGGCTTTGGCCAAGCTGCTGCCGATGCAAAAAGAGGATTTCAAGGGCCTGTTCAAGGTCATGAGAGAAAAGCCGGTGACTATTCGAACTCTTGACCCACCCCTTCACGAATTTCTCCCCACGGAAAAAGATGAAAAGGAAATTCAGAAGCTTGCAACCAGGATGGGTATCCCTTTTGAGCAGCTTTACGCCAAGGTGATCAGTCTGCATGAGGCTAACCCGATGCTTGGCCACCGGGGATGCCGCCTTGGAGTGACCTATCCGGAAATAACCAGGATGCAGGCCAGGGCGATTATGGAAGCCGCATGCGAGGTTGCCAGGGAAGGAATGGACGTGCGTCCGGAGATAATGATTCCACTGGTGGGCGACGTTGGTGAGTTCAAAAATCAGAGGGATGTCGTGGAAGCCGTTGTCATCGAGGTTTTGGAAGAGTACGGCGCCGAGATCGAATACCACATCGGGACGATGATCGAAGTGCCGCGCGGGGCCATGACCGCCGATGAAATCGCCGAGCACGCGGAGTTTTTTTCTTTCGGGACCAACGATCTGACTCAGACCGTATTCGGTATCAGCCGTGATGATGCGGGCAAGTTTCTTCCGGCCTATCTGACAAAAAAAATATGGGAGCACGATCCTTTCGCCCGGCTCGATCAGAAGGGGGTGGGCGGGCTTATGGAGATCGCCGTTAGAAAAGGACGTTCCACGCGGGGTGATATCAAGATCGGTATTTGCGGCGAGCACGGAGGCGATCCCAGTTCCGTCGAGTTCTGCCACAGAATAGGGCTCGATTATGTTAGCTGCTCGCCATACAGAATCCCGATTGCTACTCTTGCCGCGGCCCAGGCCGCCATAAAGGAAAAACGCGAAAAGGAGGACCCTGAATCCGCCGGGATTTCAACAGTTGTGGTCAAAACATGAGGCTGACAGGCAACCCTATTGTGTTGCTTGCGCTTGTGCGGATTTAGCCGACTCAGCATAGCGCTTCCCGTGGTTAAAGCTGCTTCCATATCTGACGGAGATCACATGAAAAACCCAACTTGCCTTCGCCGCTCGATAATTTCTGTTCCTGCAAACCGCGAAAAGATGGTCTCCAAGGCCTTCAAACTCGATGCCGACGTTATCATGCTGGACCTCGAAGATTCCGTTCCGGTCAGCGAAAAAGAGGAGGCCCGCAAACGGGCTATCTCCACTTTCAGGGAACAGGACTGGAGAGGAAAGCTCAGGTCGGTTCGCATCAATGCGATGGATACTCCCTTTGCCTACCGTGATATAATTGATGTGGTCGAGGAAGCGGGCGAATATATTGATACGATGGTTGTGCCAAAAGTCGATGACCCGGCGGAAATAAAGGCGATCGACTACCTGCTGAGTCAGATAGAGCTTCGGATGGGCTTTAAAAGGCCGATTGGGCTTGAACCTTCAATAGAAACGGCGTCCGGAATGCTCAGGGCCGGGGAAATCGCATTCAGCTCGCCGCGGGTTGAGACGCTCGTATTTGGGGTTGCTGATTACAGCGCTTCGCTGACCATGTTGAGTAAAGGTGTCGGGGGTCACGGCGAGGATGAGGATTTCTACCCCGGCCACAGGTTCCATTTTCCATTAAGCCGGATGGCGGTGGCGGCCAAGGCTGCGGGTCTTTCAGCTATTGACGCCCCTTATGGAGACTACAAAGACCCCGAAGGCCTGAGGCGTTCGTGCCTGATGAGCGCCGCGCTGGGCTACGACGGCAAGTGGGTGATTCACCCGGATCAGGTTGCAATTGTAAATGAAGTCTATTCTCCTTCTGAGGAAGATTTCCAACGTTCCGCAAGGATCCTGGAGGCCTATGAGCAGGCTCGGGCGGCGGGACTGGGATCGCTCGCCCTGGATGGGAAAATGGTCGATGCCGCGTCCATACGCCTAGCTCGGGTGATTCATGCTCAATGGGAAGCAATGAAAAGCCGTTCGGCCAGGCCCTGATCCCGCATTGTCACAAATCATCCGGCAGAAGCGTTATTGAAAATGAAGTCAAATATGTCAAAGACCATTGACGCTAACTCCGTAAAGCGTAGCCGGCAAAATTTGACGAGGCAATTGGAACTCCAGATTCTCTACGATATCTCTTCGGCCCTCTACAGTTCACCGTATCTTCAGGATGTTCTCGAACTCGCTCTTTCCAATATTCTGGAGACCCTTAAGTTCAAGATGGGGGCCCTGTACCTCGTCAAAGAATCAGCCGGTGAGAAATGGCTGCTCGATCTTGCGGCTTCTCACGGATTTTCGCCAACCATGCTCAACAGCATCCAGTACCTGACCATGACCTCAGAGGTGATGGGCAGGTACAAAGATCAGGACCCGATCAGGTGGTTTCCAATCTCAAAGCTTACTTTTTTCGCCCTGCGCGAGCGCGTGAAAGAGGAGGGAGTCGATGAAATCATCTGCATCCCCCTTATGTCACGCAAGAATGTCCTGGGGCTGCTTTACGTCACCAATGATGGAACATATAAGTTAGGAGCAAGGCAAACCGAACTTCTAAGGGCCATCGGGAATCAGCTCGGGGTTTCCATCCAGAACGCGATGCTCTTCGACTCGGTGGAACGTGCGAAGAGCGAGCTGGAGATCAGCTTTGACGCCATTCAGGACGCCATTTTCCTGATCGATAACAAGATGCGGATTTATCGAGTGAACCGCACCAGCGAGATGGTTTACGGGCCGAAACTGGTCGGGCGAAAATACCCTCAGGTAATCTACGGGACCGAGCAGCCCCATATGGAGTGTCCCATTTGGGCATGCCTGTGGGGGGCCCAGCCCATTCGCAGGGAGGGGCCCCACCCCCGCTGGGGAGGCTACTACCACTATCATGCATTTCCAGTGTTCAACGTGGCCGGAGATCTTGAGCGCGTGATCTATTATGAGAAGGACGCCACTGAAGCCAGAAAACTCGAAGAACGGCTTCAGCAGTCGGCGCGCCTCAAGGCGCTGGGGACGCTGGCCGCTGGTATCGCTCACGAAATTCGAAACCCGCTGGCGACTGTAAACTTCAATACCCAGATGCTTCGGCGTGAGTTGGAATTACAACCGGCCCAGCAGGAGATGTTCGAAGACGTATTCGAGCAGATACGGAAGATGGACCGCATCATCCAGCAGGTGCTCCATTTCGCGCGGCCTCGCGATCCTCAGTTCGTGCCCCATAGCCTGAATGAAGTCGTGCGCCATTGCCTGGATATGTCGAAGATGTACTTCATCAAGGCCAATGCTGAAGTCTCGGTCGATCTGTGGCCGGACATACCCCCTGCCGTCATGGATTTCAATCAGATCTGCCAGGTGTTGATGAACCTGATAATCAATTCCATCGAGGCGATGCCGGGGGGCGGAAAATTGAGGATAAGAACTTCTTGGCGCCAGGAGCAGGGGCAAATCTTTGAGATTCAGGACTCGGGGGTCGGCATTCTGGAGGAAGACAAAGGCCGCATCTTCGACCCTTTCTTTACGCGAAAACCTGAAGGGACTGGAATGGGTCTCAGTATATCGAGGCGGATAATCGAAGAACACGGCGCTCTTATGGAACTGGATTCCACCCCTGGAGAAGGGACCACTTTCCGGCTGATTTTCCCCGTGGGGACGAGTCCGCTTCGCGCGGTTCCGGACCAGCCGCCGGCGCCTTCAGCCGAGACGGTTCAGAGGCTGGAGACGAAAAAGAAGAAAAAGAAGAAATAGACCTGGTTCCGGCAAGGGTTATCCGGCAGGCCTGTAGTTTCCAGATATTTTGCTGATAGACGCGCATGCCCCAAAAAACGCCATGTCGAAATAAGTAGCTGAAAGTAAATGTGTTTTAGATATTTTAGGTATAGTAAATACCCGCTATATACTTCGTAATATCCCCCTTACATTTTTATTTTGGCATCATTAATGTAGCCCCTCGTAGTATTAGGCGTCGTGGTGTTGGAGATGAAGCCCTGAACTTTTCCAAACGGGGGAATTTCTGACATCCAGGTAGCCGAAAATATGGAGTAATTACCGTTAAGCCACAAGTTCGGAACCTTAGCGGGAATTTTGACGCTCGGGAATATGGCGAACAACAGGCTGAAATTGTGGCGTATTTTTGTGTCATTATATTATCAGGCCCTTTATATAGCAGACTCGACTAGATAATTTTTGCATGTTCTGAGGAATTTGGGAAACTAGAGAAGCAGATGCGCGCAGCTTTGATCCTTGTTCTCATTTTTACCTTATTATCACCCAGCCCGGGTTTTGGGGTCCCCATCGAATCGGTCCCTGAGCCGGACATCCACGCAGGCGATCCAATTACGGGAGGCGTCCTGCCGAGTCCACCGTCGGCCAAAATCCCCGACTCAACAGTTGAGATGTTTATAAGGTCGGGAACAGACAGCCGATTCGAGTTGTTCTTCCTGGACGTCAGATACGGGTATGACCTTGTGGATTTCGAATCCTATAAGGCATGGTGTCTGGCGAAGCATAAGCCGATCCGCAGGAACGCAATTCATAAGGTTAGACTTTACAACTGCTATGATCCTAACCTTCCCCCTGAATTCAAGGCTATGGAATGGAACCAGATTAACTATATCATCAATCATAAAAGCGGGTCCAAAAAAGACATCCAGCAGGCAATCTGGCATTTCGCAGATGGTGAGCATCAGAAGACGCTTAGCGTGGAAGCAACCCAACTTGTCGAAGAGGCGAACCTGAAAGGAAAAGATTACATACCGGCAGAAGGTGAACTCGTAGCCATCATTTGTCAGAATGAGGGGAAAAAGCAGCCGGTGTTCCTGGAATTCATAATCCCGGCGGCTGTCGTTATCCCGGCGGCTCCAGTTTTTGCCGCCCCGCCGGCGGTCGTGGGAGCAACAGGCTTTTTCCTCCCTCCCTGGCTTGCCTTGATTCCTCTGATCCCTATTATCCCGTTTATCATCCCGTCGGGACCCAGTCCGCCGCCTATTACTCCCCCTTCTCCACCAGTTCCTGAGCCTTCCAGCCTGCTTCTGTTGGCAGGCGGAATGGCCGGCATACTGATATGCCGGAAAGTCGCAAAACGTATCAAAAAACCTTGCCGCCAACTGTAAAAAGGCAGTCCTGGAACTAAGCGCTTCTAATCTTTGTTCCCGCGGCGTCCATAGTATTGTCTGTACCAGGCTATGAAACTCGTTATCCCCTGGCGCAGCGGGGTCCGGGGGTGGAAGCCGAAATCGCGTGCGAGGTCCTGAGTATCCGCACAGGTCATCCGGACATCGCCGGGCTGCATAGGAAGAAATTCCTTTTGGGCCTTCATTTGGAGGCAATCCTCAATTACCGATACAAATTCGAGAAGCTGGACGGGCTTATTGTTCCCTATGTTATAGATCCTGTAGGGAGCGAAACTGGTGCCGGGGTCCGGCCTGAGTCCGTCCCATTTCGGGTCTGCAACAGGAGGATGATCGATTAGCCGCAATATTGCTTCGACAGCATCGTCAACGTAGGTAAAATCGCGGCTCATAAGACCTCTGTTAAATATCTTGATCGGTTCCCCTGCCAGTATTGCGCGAGTAAAAAGAAAAAGAGCCATGTCCGGACGTCCCCACGGACCGTAAACGGTAAAAAAGCGCAAGCCTGTAGAGGCGATTCCATACAGGTGGGCGTACGTGTGGGCCATCAGTTCGTTTGCTTTCTTGGTGGCCGCATAAAGGGAGAGCGGGTGGTCCACGTTATCGTGCACGGAGAAGGGGACCTTCTCGTTTGCGCCATAGACGGAACTCGATGAGGCAAAGACCAGATGCTTGACTCCACTGTGCCTGCAACACTCGAGCAGGTTTAAAAAGCCGTCGATATTGCTTTGGATATAAGCGCGCGGATTGGTAAGGGAATAGCGAACTCCAGCCTGAGCAGCCATGTGCGCCACTATGTCAAAGGAATACTCTTCAAACAACTCTTCAACTGAAGAATGGTCCTCCAGGCTAAGTTTGAAAAACTTAAATCCGGGATATTGGAGAAGCAAAGAAAGCCTGTCCTGCTTAAGCCTTACATCATAATAGTCGTTGATACTGTCCAGACCTGTCACAATCCATCCCGCTTCGAGCATCTTCAAGGCTATATGAAAACCGATGAAACCGGCCGCGCCTGTCACCAGAATGGGTTTCCTGAGATCCATTGAAATCAGCCCTCGGATTGAGTCATTGCAGGACCCGGGAAAATGCATAGACCGATGGAGTTTGTAGCTCTACCGTTATTGCCACCCCGGTGAGCACTCCTGCCCGCCCCCCATATGAATTTCTTAATTTATGGCGCCGAAGGCTCAGCCAAATTGGCCTTCGCGCGCCCGAGCCAAACATACGGGTCTTTCTGCAGCAGCGGAAGCGCGACGGTCTCCCCATGCTCCCGGGGGATACCGGGAAGGAACTGTGCGCTAAAATCGGCAGCTTATGATTGTGCCTCGACCGGGCGACAATTGCAAGGATTACCCATATCACCCAAGCGCCGCCATGGAAGACGGCGCTGCCTATGTGTCCGGGAAACGGTTATTACCGAACTGTAATCTGGAAGGGGATGTAATTTAGAATTAAGCCATCCTGCCCGAGATTTGAGCATTCAACCCGAAGTTTTCATTCTGACCAAACGCCTGCTGCATAACACTTGGGGTGATCTTCCCGGAGCAGGTTGGCGGCTTGGCGCCGTATTTGCTCCCACCTTGGGCGGCAGTATTGATTTGCACCACTCCATAAAAGGCAAACTGCGTGAAAGCGCGGGACGCAAAGTCACTGGCCTAAGTCTCGGAGCGCCGGGATACGGTCGCAGGACCGCTGGGCGGATGCAGCACCTCCACAGGACGCTGAATTTGCCGGCACAAGACCTGTGGAGGTCAAAATGCATAGATTCTTTGGATACCTGTTCAAAAGCCTGGTGGTTTCGCTCTTTGTCCTTCTATATTTCTGTCCCGACGCCTTGGCCCAGCAGGCCCAGTTGGCCTGGGACCCGGACGTAAGTGAGGTTGCGGGCTACGATGTGTATTACGGCATATCGTCAGGGCGCTACAGCGCCACCTTAGACGTCGGCAACACCACGACCGCTACGCTGCAAAATCTGTCTTCGCCGGCCTACTATGTCGCCGTCGCCGCCCACGACAGCAACAACAACCAGAGCAGTCTCTCGCCGGAACTGGTAATTTACTCAATGACTGCGTCCGCCGGAGCAGGCGGAACGATAGCGCCGAGCGGCAGTTTTTTCCAGAGCCAGGGCGCAAGCCAGACCTTTGTCATCACACCTGCCGCCGGCTACCAGATAGCCGGTGTGCTGGTTGACGGCCAGTCCGTAGGACCCGCAGGCGCTTATACGCTAACCGGGATCTCGGCCCCGCATACCATCTCCGCCACTTTTGCGGCTACAGTAACCAACTATGCCATCACAGCAACGGCAGGCGCAAACGGCTCCATCTCGCCTTCGCCCTCTGTAACGGTGAATTCGGGTGCAAGCCAAACCTTTGTCATCACCCCCAACAACGGCTACCGGGCAGCCTCCATGCTGGCGGATGGAGTCTCGGTTGGCGCAGTCTCCACCTACACGTTTTCCAATGTCACCGCCAACCATGCCATTGCGGTCACATTTGCGCCAGTCGCCACCTACACCATATCGGCGACTGTGCAGGGCAGCGGATCGATTTCCCCTTCCGGAAAGGTGAGCGTCGTTTCAGGAACAAACCAGGCGTTCACGATAACCCCGTCCGCCAATTACCAAATCTCGGGAGTAAGAGTCGACGGGAGATCAATTGGCGCGGTTTCCAGCTACACCTTCACGGATGCAGCGGCTAACCACACCATTGCCGCCTCTTTTGCGCCTATCAGATACCGCATATGGGCATCCTTCGAGGGTGGAGGATTGATTTCCCCATCAGGGACGCTGAGTGTGACTTCAGGCGCAAAGCAGTCGTTCACTATAAGCCCGGCCGCCGATTACAAACTTACATACGTGCTGGTCGACGGGGAATCAGTTGGCGCGGTTTCCAGCGGGGTGTCAAGCGGCCTGGTTCCCAGCAGCAAGTCAACACGCACGGTGAGCTATGCTTTTACGAATGTGGCCTCTGACCATACAATTCAGGCCGTCTTCGCCAGGATTTCTCCGCCGGTTACGGACGCCGGACCTGACCAAGTCGTAGAAAACAGCTCTATAGTGACATTGAATGGTTCTAATTCCACCGACACTGTGAGTGGAATAGCTTCTTACAAATGGACTCAGGCGGCAGGGCCTGCGGTAAAACTGTCAAATCCCACGGCTGCTATATGTACTTTTAAGGCCCCCGGCATTACGAGTGGAAAGGCGCTTGCGTTTAATCTGGCGGTCACCAATAAAGCAGGCATCACAGGAAAAGCTTCCTGCCTGGTAAACGTGAGCAACGCCGATAAAGCTCCCTCTGCAAATGCCGGCGCCGATCAGATTGTCAGTCCCTATGCTAATGTCACCCTGGATGGATCGGGATCATCCGACCCGGATGGTGCAATCGCTTCATATAGGTGGGTTCAAATTAATGGGCCGAACGTTGAAATTCTTAACGCCAATACGGCCTATGCTTCATTTGTGGCCCCGGATGCCGGCCCTCCGGGCGCTTCGCTGGTTTTCCAACTGCAAGTGACCGATCAATTCGGATTGACGATGAGAGATCAGTGTACAGTAAACGTAGTAAACGCGGAACAGCCGCCCCTGGCCAACGCCGGCCCCAACCAGACTGCCGCGGCGATGTCGTCCGTCACGCTCGACGGCTCCGGCTCGTACGATCCGGTGAACGCGACCGATTCGTATCGATGGAAACAAATCAGCGGGGCGCCGGTTACTCTTTCCGATCCTACGGCAGAGACCCCGGTTTTTACCGCACCTGCCTATGTGGACGCTCAAAGCTCTGAGCTCTTATTCATGCTCACCGTTACGGACGCCAGTGACCAGTTGAGCGCTACAGCCAAATGTGTCGTAACAATTATGCCTAACTAATCCGGAAACCCCGGTTTGATATTTGGAAGAAGCCAAAGGCCTTCTTGAGCGCGGAGACGCCGGCTTCGATACCGGCCCGAAAGTTATGGGGTTTTTTGTAACTCGGGTTGATTTTCGCCATATCCCCCAGAGCGGGAAAATTCGCTGCCTAACCATAAAAAGCAACAGTTGTGTAAAATATGTTTACATTCCGACGGACGGATTACGCCGGCCGGCATCACCATTGCGGCCAGTGGGAGTTAAGAGACATTCGCGATAGTCCCGAACGCAGGGCATTGGATTTGCGGTGATTTGATCGAGGGCGTATCTATTGGCGCGGTTTCAGAGTATAAATTTCCTGACTTGTCTCCATCGGGAAACTTCGGATAAGAAAGCCTCCTGCAAAAGTCCTTCAACGTCGTTCCGGCGAAGCCTGCCCCGGAGGTATCCAATCCGGGGGGGGCCGGAACCGGGTTTTTCAAGGTCTTCCGGACCCCGAGCTGATCCGGGGGTGGAAAAGAACCCTTTCCGGACGGAAACTAAAGTAACTCACGTTCGGTTGGGACATGAGTTACTATCTCGAAAAGACTATCTCAAAAAGATTTGGTGGACTGCGCTCCGCTTACGCCCGGCGCCCCACCTGCGGACCTGATTGGTGGGCTGCGCTCGCTTAGCCCACTACATGGTTTCAGGGCAGCCTGTTGGGACATTAGTTACTCCGGTGAACGGGCCTCATTCCGCCCGGCTCAGCAGTCCGGCTGCTTTTCATTCATCATTTATGCGTCGGAAATCTTTACAGATGTGGAAATGTCAACCAGTACGGTTTTGCGGTATTATTGGAGATCGTCATCGTCGGAATAGTTTACACTCAGGGTTAGGGGCATGGTTGGTCAGATCAAAAAGATAATTAGATAAATCCAGTGCTTATCATCATATCAAATGGAAATGCACGTAAATTGCATGTTGTAGTGACGCTACTGGTTTTTTCAGTGCCGCGACTTTGGCGGGGTGAGCAGCGAACGCTTTGGCCAGTCTTGATTGAGAGAATCGCCTTATGGGTTTGGACCACAGAAAGCATAAACGAGTCAAAGCTGATAGCGAGATTTTTGCGGCGTTTGTGGCGCCAAACGAACCGGTCATTGTGGGCAGAATCCTGGATTTAAGTTTGGGTGGGGTTGGCGTCAAGTATATTGCGACCGGGAAACTCAGACCCGGGCCGACCAGCATCAATATATTCGGCATGAGTTCAAATCACTTGGGGCGAATACAGTCTACGGTGATATATGATATTGAAATAGCTGAAGAATCATGGAGCATTCCCGCTGTGAGACGCTGCGGGATCAAATTCGGCCAAATTGGCCTGGAAGGCAAAGCCAAATTGAAGGAATTTATGGAGGCTCATTTAGGGCGTAAACAGGCCGGCATTGATCACAGTGTATTGCCGCCGGTCAGTGAGCAGCCGAAATGACCTGTTGGAAAATGCCCACTTCAGCCTTTTGATTTGCGAATACCTCACTGCAACCATGAAGGTGTGGATTGACAGCTCTTATTCTGAGCGCAAAGGGAGAGGTACGCCAAAACTATTCAGTATCAGGATGTGATGAATAACATCCCAAATTTGTTGATTGTTTCCCTCACATGGGTATATCTTCTACCCACTTTGTCCCCTCCAAAATCCATCTTTACAGCCATGGTCCAAGTAATTAAGGTTGTTCCATATTTTCGGACCAATTCCCCGATGGGTAATGCTCCGGAAGGGATTTGGCCGGCTGGAGGCTTACGGTTCATCTCTGTTTTTCCTCATGACTTTCAACCAATGTAACGATTTATTTAGTTGACCGGTGTGTAACGGAGTTGGCGGAGCTTTGAGAGGGCATCGAAATTTGAGCCGGACTTAGCACGGTTCAGGTTATCAAACGAGTTGATAATGACCAAGAGTGTTGCCTCATTTTTCTTATTTTTGTTCATATTTTTTGTGTCTAAATTCTCTTGTTATGCATATCCGGCAA
Organism: Syntrophobacteraceae bacterium; assembly: GCA_003165235.1. Taxonomy (GTDB): domain Bacteria; phylum Desulfobacterota; class Syntrophobacteria; order Syntrophobacterales; family Syntrophobacteraceae; genus SbD1. The sequence goes on along the minus strand of PLSV01000382.1, from coordinate 54,813 downwards.
TAATTGTCGATGTTCGTGCAGGAGACTTGCTTGTGATTAGCGCTCAGGGGCAGGCGCAAACTATCAGGCTGTATGGCGTCATGTGCCCGGTGCATGGCCAGCCGTACCATGATAAAGCTCGTTTTCTCGTAAATAACTTAACACTTCAGAGAAATGCGGAAATAACCCCGTTGTTTAACGATGAGGAGGGAATCAGCAATGCTTTGGTAAGGGTTCAAGGGGTCAAGGAATACCTGAACGGCCAACTGGTTGGCTACGGAATGGCGTGGGTCAAGCCGGTCCAATGCCGGTCCAGATTGTGCGAGGGATGGGGAAAGCTCGAGGAACTGGCCCGAAGGAACCTTGTCGGACTTTGGTCTGAGTCATACGCTGTGCAGCCCTGGGAGTGGCGAAAGGCGCAAAGGATGGAAATATACCGGCGAAGTCAGGAATCGCTTAAAAAGGACTGACTTCTTCGAGAGATTTTTGGTATTGCAAGTTGCCCGTTACTGTAATATCCTAAATCCGGTTTTATTCAGGACCCTTTGCACAGCCCACAAATCCACAACCCAGGTTACTGCTTTGAGACGATTGACGCTGGCATTCATTATCATTTCGTTTGCACTGTGCGGGTGCGGACCCTACTCGAAAAACGCCAGAGTGGTGGGTTCCCCAGGCACGGTGGTCTCGCCTATCCAGGAAGAATACCACATCCACGTGGGGGATAAGCTCGCGGTGCGGTTGTTTTATAACCCTGATCTCAACCAGGAGGTTACTGTCCGGCCTGATGGAAAGGTCTCACTTCTTTTGGTGCACGAGTTGACCGTCACCGGCCTTACCACCTCACAGCTCACAGATCTGCTTACCGAGAAGTACGCCAAAGACCTCCAACAACCCGAGGTCGCCGTCATAGTGAATTCGTTTGCCGGCCAGAGGGTGTTTGTGGGAGGGGAAGTGGGGCTGCCGGGCGCAAAAGACATCCTAGGCCCTACAACCGTCCTTCAAGCCATTGCCTTAGCGGGGGGGTTTAAGGACACCGCCCGGCTCAATGAAGTAATCGTTATGCGGCGGGATGCCGACAATACGCCCTTTCTGATTGCCTTAGATGTAGAAAAGGCAATGAAGGGTATAGATCTGAATCAGGATATTTATGTCCAACCCTATGATATAGTGCTTGTTCCTAAAAGCAATATTGCCGACGTAAACCTTTGGGTCAATCAGTACATCAATAATAACATAAGTGGCATCAGCGGTTTCGCCCTGTATTATGAGGTCATAAGGGGTCAGTAATCGTTTACATGTAAGCGACGCAGAAAGACGATGATATGAACCAGGATACCTCGTTCGATCCTAATGTCCCCGGGCCTCCTCGTATGCCGGCCCCACCGGCGCTGAGCTTCGAGCAGATGCACCTGATAAGAGAGGACAGTGCTGCAAATGGTCTTCGCGATCACCTGACCGTATTTTTCAAGCACAAAATCGGAGTTTTTGTTTCTTTCCTCTTTCTCGGCATCTTAAGCGTCTCTGCTGTTTTGGTCTATACTCACTTTATCTATGCTCCGCGATTCGAGGCGAAATCGTCCCTGTTAGTCAAAGCCGGTTGGGAAACCTATTCACCGGACTTTTCACTCGAGAACCGGCGCAATACTGCAATCAACCCGGCCGATCTTATCGCATCGGAAGCCCGCATCCTGGAGAGCACGGATTTAAAAGAGCGTGTCGTTAATGCGCTGAAGCCGGAAAACATTTTTCCCGAGCTTGCCCAAACGCCCGTCCCTGGACTGAGCAAGAGCGAAGCGGCAATGCTGAAGCTTGAAAAGGACCTCTCCGTAGTCAGCGGAAAGAGGGGAAATGTCATTGACGTTGTTTTCACTGGAGCTGACCCCGCTAAGGCGGCTGCTGTGGTGAATCAGTTGGTAGGCTTCTATATTGAGAAGAGAAGGGAAATTTACAAAGACCCCAAATCAGTACTCTTCCTCGAAAAAAAGTCCGAGGAGTTCCGGCAGAAACTTGCCGACTCGGAAAACAGGTTGAGGATTTTCCGTGAGGAAACCAAGATAGTTGCTTTTGACGAGCAGCGGACGATGCTTCTCAATCAAAGGTCGAATCTGGTTGGTGAGCTAAACAGCGCTGGTAACCAGATAAAGGAAGTGCAGGAGAAGATCGCCACACTGGAAAAGCAACTGGGCTCTGTTCCCAAAACGACAACGACGGCGGTTGCATCCGAGCGAATGGCGGACGCGGAGTCCAAGCTGCTCAGCCTTCAGCTTCAGGAAAAGGACCTGGTGGCTAAATATAAGGAAGATAACCGGCTGGTTGTAAACATGCGGGACGAGATAAAGATGGTGAAAGACCATATCGAGAGCCAAGCCAGGAATAACAAGCCCGGCGCCGCTCCGCCCGATCCTGTCTATCAGGATATTCAGAGGCAGGTTTTGCAAAACAGGGCGGAGTTGAGCGCATTGAAAGTCAGGAGCACCGCTATCGAGCAGCAGTTCAAGGAGCTTAACGCTGAAATTCAGACATTTGAATCCATGGACAACAAGAATAAGGAACTTTTGAGGGAAGTATCCAGCAACGATGAAAAGTACCGCACATACCGGCAGCGGTTCGAAGAGGCGAAAGTATATGATGAGCTCGACCGTCAGAAAATGACCAGTGTCAGCGTGATTGAACCGGCGGTCGCACCTATTGTCCCCGTCAATCCGCCAAAGCCTTTGATCCTTTTGATCGCTATCGCAATAGCAGGAAGCCTTTTGGGTAGCCTGGGGATTGCCTGGTTGAGGGAACATCTCGATGAGGGCATGAGCACCCCAACGGAAGCCGAAAAGCGACTGGGCCTCCCAGTGCTGATTACGATTGCGCAGAAATGACTCAATGAGGCTCGGTAAGCAATGTATCTCAGGTTTTTCAAATTCCGGAAGCGTCCTTTCCATATCACCCCGGACCCGGAGTTTCTCTTCCTTAGTCCCAATCACAAGGAAGCATTCGCGTCGATTTTATACGGTATTGGAGCGAGGAAGGGCTTCATCGCCATAACCGGCGAAGTCGGCGTGGGGAAAACCACCATTGTGCGCTCATACCTGGATCGCACCGATCCCAGGAAAACGCGGATCGCCTATATATTCAATCCGGCGCTTTCCTTTCAGAAGCTCCTCAAGCAAGTTTTGCTCGAACTGGGTATTCCGATCGCCGATGAGGAGCCTTCCGAACTCGTAAATTCTCTTCACCATTATCTTATCGAAGAATACAAGAATGAGCGCAATGTCGTATTGATAATAGACGAAGCCCAAAACATGCCGATCGAAACTCTGGAACATCTTAGGATGCTCTCTAATTTGGAGACTTCCCGGGATAAACTGATACAGGTAATACTTGTCGGGCAGCCTGAATTTGAGAGCATGCTCGATTTACCTGAGTTGAGGCAGCTCAAGCAGCGAATTGCGATTCACTCCCGCATGGGTCCTCTTTCCTCAAGTGAGAGCCTGGCGTACATACAGCACAGGCTCAACAAGGCCTCCTCGTTCTATAATCCTGTTTTCACAGAAGATGCGTTAAAAGAAATAGTCAAGGAAGCCAAGGGAATTCAAAGAACAATCAATGTGATAAGTGACAACGCGCTGATTACCGCTTTCGGTTATCAACAGAAGCCCGTCAATGTGAAAATAATCAAAGAAGTAATTGCCGATCTGCATGGCGCAAGACCTGCGGCCCTGCGATGGCAGGCGTCTTTCGCTGTATCCGTGATGCTGATCGCCTCACTCTTGTTTTTACTTTTCAGTGACAGTCTAAACCATAATGAGATATCACCAGTTGCTGCAGGCGTAGGCGTACAAGAATTCCAGACCTTGCGGAGCGGTCTGATCCCCAAGGAGATATCTCCTGTCGCCGCAGAACCGGCGGCCCTGACAGAGAGTGTCGGGCCGGCTGAACCGGGGCCTTCCGCCGAGCCTGAACGGGAAGTGATTGAACAACAGGCGCTTGAAAAGAGCCTGTCCATACCTGATACGGACCATGGCGCCCCTTCGGGCCGGGTAATTGAAACAGCCGAGGCGCCGAAACCGGAAACAAACATAAGTGAGACATACATCGAACCGGAAAAGGCGCAGGCTGCCGCAGAGCCGGCCCAAATTGCGCAGAAGCCCGCCCCCACAGTTCGCATTGTCAAAAGGGGGGAAGGGGTCTTCAGGCTTTTGCTCGATGTCTACGGCCGTCTCGATGAACCGTTGGTAAAGAGCTTCAAAGATTTGAATCCTCAGATCCGGAACATTAACAGGATCAATGTAGGGGATACGGTCCTCCTTCCAGTGGTGGAAGATTCACGGCCGGCCACCAACTAATCACCCAATCTCCACCTTGACTGAATTTTCAGAGAATGGGACGCCATGAGCAAAATTTACGAGGCAATGCAACGCGCACACATGGAAAAGCTTAGCATCGAGAACGACACGGCAAGCCCTCCTATGCCTTTAAATCTTCTTGTGTCACCGGACAAGGAGTTGGAAGAGGAGATGCTGAGTCTCTACAAGATCCTTGACACTGTGCTTCCTAATTCCAAGTGCAAGATTCTCCAATTCATAGGTTCCCGTGAAGGAGAAGGCGTATCGACAATCATCAGGGAATTCGCGAGAGTCGCCGCCAACCTGATTGGCCATTCCGTTCTCCTGCTGGATGCTGACCGGCATAATCCAACTCAGGGCCATTTTTTCAATCTCAAGCATCCATATTGCTGGATCGATGCGCTCAAGGATGGCGCGCAAATTGGCAAGGCTATTCATCAGATCGGAGAATCCAGCCTGTTTATGAGTCCATCGTGTAATTCTTCGGTGTATACGCCCGAAATTTTTAACTCGCCGACATTCAGTGGGTTTTGTCAGAATCTGAGGACCGATTTCGACCTGGTTCTCATCGATTCACCTCCTCTTACAGTATCCCCAGACGGACTGGCTGTCGCCGCCAAGGTCGACGGCGTCATTCTGGTCGTCGAGGCTGAAAAGACGAGGTGGCAAACAGTACGAAGAGTAAGAGACAGCATTTCCAGGGTGGGGGGCAATATACTTGGCGTTGTCCTCAATAAAAGACGCTACTATATTCCCCAATCCATCTATAAGCATCTTTAGCAAGAATCGAGCAATTCCGAATTGTGGGATTCAGAGCTTGAAACGATTAAAGCTCCCCCAATTCGCAAATTCTTCAATCCCGAGAGCCTCCTGCAGAACTCAACAAAGCCGTCGCCCCGGTGACATCCAGGGTCCGGGCAGACGTTCACCGGTTGCTGGGTTCGCAACTCTCCACATCTTTATCTTTTAGGGCCTGGAAGTTTTTTTTCACGCGAAGCTTCCGGCTAAAGCCGGTAAGCGGATCTTCCGCCTAGAGGCGGTAAATGGAATGACCAGATTATGACCGGATTATGCGAAGACGCGAAGCCTGAATGCTTTCTTATATAGAATCCGGTGCCTTATGTCCTTAGTCCATAACTTCGGACCGAGATCCCAGGATCAAGTCCGGGACCCCCATTGGCGGGTTTTGCCAGGCAATTTTCCTGATTTAATCAGGGTAAACCTCCGACTCTGCTGGCGGACTCACAGAGTTTGACATTTCCGGGAATGCACGAAAGTTTTGCATGGTGGACCGCTTATACGGACTCGCGTTCAAATCGGGCGCCAAGGGAGGGCATAAAGCCCTCCCCTACTCCGTATTAAAACTCAACGAAAAGCCCATGATCAGATGTCGTAATTCCGGCGACGCTTTTGAGCCGGAATCCAGGTGTTTTGCCGGATTACATAGAAATCAAAGCAGTGGACCCGGGCTTAAAACCTGCCGGGGTGACGTAATACGGCCTTCTAGTGTTACGTTTCTTAAGTATCTTCGATACTTCAAGAACTCTCTGGATTCCGGCTCAAAAGCACTCAAACACGGAATGACGCGGGGTGGCGACTCACTGCATTTAAATATGGAAGAAATTGTGAAACGCTGCACTAGCCGCGTGGAAAATATGAAGCGCGCCAACGGCTCCAGCCGCTTTGAGCGGTCCACGGTTTTCCAGGCCTCCGGCTTTGCCTGAGGTATCTAACATGCGAGCCTCCGGCAGAACTCAACAAAGCCCTCGTCCCGGTGACATCAGGGGTCGGGGTGGACGTTGAGAAACGAAGCTCAAGGGCCTTTGCAAGAGGCTCCCGAAATTCCCAAATTCCTCAATTTTGAAGAACGGGCGTCGGCTCCAGCACACTCCCGGCCTCTATCATCATAGTTTGGAAAACACAACAGTTGTGAACATTTATCCAGTTGGATTTAGTGGGAGATTTACAATGCGACCCAAAAGAAAGTATGGCAGTGATGAATGGAAAATAATGGGTGAAGGAGCAAGGACGAGGAGCAACACTCATTCTTTTTATAAAAGATCCAATGAACTAACTACTTACCACCTTGATTCATCATCTTCGGTTATGGAAGAGGAAACTTTTAATAGAATTCTTGCACTCGAGCGGAAGAGGACTGAAAGATCCAAAAGGCCTTTTGTCTTAATGCTGTTATCCATTGCCGATGATAGGGACGGCCTGATCGAAAGGGTGCTATCATGCCTTGCCGTTTCCAAAAGAGACATCGATGTGCTCGGCTGGTATAAAGCGAACCAGGTGGTAGGAATCATCTTTACTGAAATAAGCGATACGAAGCACGAATCTTCGGTAGACACCATTGTCCGAAGAGTGAAGACCAATCTGTCTTATGGCTTGACGTCCGCGGAAATGAAGACAATAGAAATTTCCATCTATCTTTTCCCCGAGAGGGACAACTGCGATGGTTGCCCGGTTAGCCTGACGCTCTATCCCGATCTCAAGCAGACCAGCTTTTCACATAAGGGCTCCCTTATCCTGAAAAGATGCATTGATGTAATGGGCAGTATGATTGCGTTAGTAGCTTGCGCCCCTTTGTTCCTCTTAATTTCAGCACTGATCAAGCTTACCTCGGACGGCCCTGTCTTTTTTCGTCAGAAGCGGGTAGGACAATACGGGAAAAGTTTTACGTTCCTGAAGTTCCGGTCCATGTATATAAACAATGACCCTGAAATTCATCATAAATATGTTAAAGACCTGATCCGCTCCTCTGAATCGAAACCGGCGAATGGCGCCCCGGAGAAGCAGCAGATCTTCAAGATACAAAACGATCCGCGAGTGACCCCGATTGGAAGATTTCTAAGAAAGATGAGCCTCGATGAATTGCCTCAGTTCATCAATGTGCTCAGGGGGGAAATGTCTCTTGTCGGACCGAGGCCTCCCATCCCCTATGAGCTCGAAGACTATGATATCTGGCACAGAAGACGGATACTCGACATGAAACCCGGAATAACCGGCCTGTGGCAGGTGGAGGGGAGAAGCAGGACGAGTTTCAATGACATGGTGAGACTCGATATCCAGTACATGACAAACTGGTCCATATGGCTTGATTTAAAACTTCTATTCAAAACGCCCATGGCGGTTTTCAGCAGTAAGGGCGCATTTTAGATACTGAGGCGAATGCTTTGCGCATTTCCCTAAAGGAGGAAGAGATGGTTCATGTCGGTGTAATAGGGTTGGGATACTGGGGACCGAATATCGTCCGGAATTTCCACGGGGCCGAGGGGTGCCGGGTGGAGAAGATCTGTGACACAAACGAGGAAGCTTTAAAGCTTGCCCGGCGTAGCTTCCCGGATATAGAAAAGACCTCCGACTGGAAGGCCCTTGTTTCCGATCCTTCTATCGATGCCATCGCAATTGCAACGCCGGTTTCCACGCACTTCAGCGTGGCGAAGATGGCTTTGGAGAACGGGAAGCATATTTTCGTTGAAAAAGCCTTCACCGCCAGCAGCTCGCAGGCAGAGGAGCTGATCGAAATTGCGGAACGCAAGGACCTCAAGATAATGGTCGACCACACTTTTCTGTTTACCGGGGCAGTTAAAAAGATCAAAGAGCTGATCGATGACGGGACCCTTGGACCACTTTATTATTATGATTCCATAAGGATCAACCTCGGTTTGTTCCAGCATGACGTGAATGTGATCTGGGACCTCGCTCCGCATGACCTGTCGATCATGGATCACGTTATCAGGGAGAAGCCAGAGGCAATCGTTACGACCGGGGGAAACCATTTCACCGCTCACGAATACGTGGCCTACACGACCATCTATTTCTCGAACCACATCATTGCCCATCTGAATGTGAACTGGCTATCGCCCGTGAAGGTCCGCACCACCCTGGTTGGGGGTGAGAAGAAGATGCTGGTCTGGAACGATCTGGACGCCGATGAAAAAATCAAAGTCTATGACAAAGGCGTCGAGGTCGAAAACCGGGAGGGTGTCTACGATCTGCTTGTAAGCTATCGTACGGGGGATGTGTGGGCCCCCAAGCTGGAGCAGACTGAAGCTCTGCGGCTTGAAACCCAGTATTTCGTCGATTGCATAGTCAATGACGAGAAACCTTTCAATGACGGCTACTCGGGATACCGGATAGTGAAGATGCTCGAAGCGGCTGACAAGTCATTAAAGAAAAGGGGAGAACTGGTTTACCTATGAGCTTTCTTTGCATCTCCGATGATGTAAGGCTTGGCGAAAACGTCAAGCTTTCTAAATTCATAAACCTCTACGGATGTCAAATTGGCGACAATACCTCGATAGGCGCGTTTGTCGAGGTCCAGAAAAACGCCACGGTCGGGAAGAACTGCAAGATTTCGAGCCATACCTTCATCTGCGAAGGGGTGACGATAGAAGACAACGTCTTCATTGGCCACGGAGTTGTTTTCATAAACGACCCTTACCCCCGGTCGGTCAATGTGTGGGGCAGGCTTCAGACGGAGGCCGACTGGAAAGCCGGACCCACCCTGGTCAAAAATGGCGCAAGCATCGGTTCGGGATGCACCATTCTGGCCAACGTGACAATTGGTGAAAACGCCATAGTTGGGGCTGGAAGCGTCGTCACCCGCGATGTTGCTCCAAATGTCATAGTGGCGGGAAACCCATCCAGATTTCTTAGGCCCATAGATGGCAAATAACGGCGACATTGCTTTCCTCGACCTGGTGACGCTTCATCGTGAACTCGAAGAAGAACTGGCTGGGGTTTTTCGATCGGCTTTGAGGACCGCCGGCTTTATAGGCGGACCGATGGTGGAGGGATTCGAAAACGATTTTGCCCGGTTTTGCGGAACGAAGCATTGCGTAGGGGTCGCAAGCGGCACCGATGCGCTGAGGTTTGCGCTGATGGCCGCCGGCGTCCAGGCCGGGGATATGGTCATAACCGTTCCGAACACTTTTATCGCGACCACCGAAGCGATCTCCCAGGCCGGGGCGCAACCCGCCTTCGTGGACATCATTGAATCCACCTGCAACATGGACCCGGAAAAGCTCCGCGAATACCTGCAAACCAGATGCGAGACCGGCAGGTCCGGCAAACCGATCCACCGCGAAACAGGGCGCCCGGTGACGGCCGTCGTTCCCGTGCACCTCTACGGCCGGCCGGCCGACATGGACCCCATCGTGGAGTTGGCCGAAAAATACGGACTGATCGTCATCGAGGACGCATGCCAGGCGCACGGGGCCGAGTATTATTCGGAGCGCGCAAAGTGCTGGAAGAAAGCCGGATCGATCGGGGCCGCCGCCGCCTTCAGCTTCTATCCCGGAAAGAACCTCGGGGCCTGCGGTGAGGCCGGGGCGGTAACGACCAACGACGAGGCCATGGCGCAAAAGATCCGGATGATCCGCGACCACGGCCAGACCAGGAAGTATCACCACGATATCGAAGGGTACAACGGAAGGCTCGATGCGATACAGGCGGGGATACTGAGCGTCAAGCTGAAATACCTGCCGGACTGGAACGAAGCCAGGCGCGAACTTGCAGCGCACTACGGCGAAAATCTCGCAAACATCCGGGGCATCTTTCCTCCCTTCGAAGCCGCCTCGGTCAAGCCGGTTTATCATCTGTACGTAATCCATACGGAACTGCCCGCTCAGAGAGATTCCATTCAGGCCCTCCTTGCCGAAGGCGGTGTGCAGACGGGCCTCCACTACCCCATTCCGCTTCACCTGCAGAAAAGCTACCGGTGGATGAACCTCGGCCCCGGAAGCTTTCCGGTCGCCGAGTCGGTTGCCGGGCGCCTGCTGTCACTTCCCATGGGACCAACCCTCACGCAATCGCAGATCGAAAGAGTAACGGGGCTGATAGCCGCTTTTATGAATGTCCCTCCCGCGAGAGCCAGGGGTTGATTCAGGATCGAGAATTGACGTGCCGCTGATTCAGATCGATCCGGAAACCGATCCCCGATGGGACCGGTTCGTGGAAGAGCATCCGAAGGGGTTGTTTTATCATCTCTCAGGGTGGAAAAAGGTCCTGGAGCAAAGCTTCAGGCACCAGAAGGGCTATTATTTGTGCATTACTGAGGATGATAGTATAAGGGCTGCTTTACCCGTGTTTGAAGTGAAAAGCTGGATCTTAGGCAACCGCCTCGTGAGCATCCCTTTCACCACCCTGTGTGACCCTCTCACGTCTTCAATTGAGGAATGCCGATTTTTGCTCGACGGGGTCTTCAACCTATCAGATCGCCTGAAAACCAGCAGCATCGAAATTCGCTCTTTGTCGCCCTGTGGGTTGTCAGATGACAGATTTGGAAGAACTGATGCTTACGTTCATCACTATATTGACCTGAAGTCACCTATTGATCAGATAAGAAAGAACTTTCACCGGACGTGCGTAAGACAGAGGATTGACCGGGCCCTCAGCAGCGACCTGAAAATCAGGGAAGGAGAATCTATTGAAGATCTTCGGCGGTTCTTTTCACTCTACCTGACCACCAGGAAGCGCAACGGTGTGCTGGCGCAGCCATGGCGGTTCTTCCAGGCTATGCGCAATACGTTCCAGCCGGGGGGGCTGTTTAAGCTCCTTTTGGCGGATCATGGAGATAAAACGGTAGGAGGCATTATTCTATTGAAGTACAAGAACCGGGTTTCCGTAGAATTTGCGGCCTCTGACGACAATTATTCCAACATTAGCCCTAACCATCTGCTTTTCTGGGCGGCGATCGTCTTATCCTGCAGTGACGGGTATGAGATCTTTGATTTTGGCAGGACATCTCTTTGCAACCGCTCGCTCATAGCCTTTAAGGACAGGTGGGCTACGAAGAGGGTAAGCCTTCCGCAGTTTTTCTATCCTAAAGAGTTGTCCTCCAAAAGCGCAGGGTTCAGGCAGACCGCCAAATATAGATTATTTTCCAGGCTCATTATAAAAAGCCCGTATTTCACAACCAGATGGATTGGGGAGTTTTGCTACGGGCACATGGGATAGGGAAGGACACGGGGACGTGGAGACGCGGAGACGCGTCCCTCCCCGATCTGTCTATGACCTGCCTCCCCATCATGCGCCTGTCGGCCCATGCTTTCCGCTGTGCAATTCTGTGGCTTTAAGAAAGAGCCGACGGGTCTTTTCATGGTTTGGGGCATCCTGCGGGTCATGAGAAACCGGGTGAATAGCATACCGTGAGTATTTCTTAGAATGCCCACAGAAATAATCGACCCGATCTCTCATCCCGGTTGGGACACCCTTATCGGCGCCATGCCGGAGCGCTCCTTTTTCCATTCGTCCAACTGGGCCGCCGTATTGAGAGAATCCTACTCGTACAGGCCCCTCTACTTCACGCGCTTCGAAGGACCAAAACCTGCGAAACCCTCCGTGGTGATTCCGGTAATGGGAGTGGAAAGCTTTCTTACCGGCAAAAGGGGGGTTTCCATCCCTTTTACGGATTATTGCGAGCCGATTGTGTCCGATGAGGGCGGTTTTCCCCCGGTGTTCGACGAAGTGCTCCAATACGGGAGAAGGGCGGGGTGGAAATACCTGGAACTGCGAGGCGGAGCGAAGCACTTAAACGGCGCGGCGCCGTATCGGAGCTATCTGAGGCATGTTCTGAAAATTCACGGCCAGGAAAAACTGCTTTTCAGCAGCATAAAACCCAACACCAGGCGAAACATCCGCGCGGCGCAAAAGTCGGGAATTCGCATAGCCGTTTCCGACCTTGAAAGCGACCTTCATGAGTATTACCGGCTGCATTGCCTTACCCGACATCGCCATGGCGCGCCTCCCCAGCCATATAGATTTTTTAGAGCAATCCACCGCAATGCGATCTCGAAGGGCAAAGGCTTTACGGTCCTTGGGCGCTATGAGGGGCGGGCCGTTGCCGGGGCCGTCTATCTTCATTCGTGCAAAAGGGGCATTTACAAATTCGGCGCATCGGACCTGAGATTCCAGCGCCTGCGGGCCAACAACCTGGTTATGTGGGAGGCGATCCGGTGGTTTTCGAAAAACGGGTTCGAAGAGCTTTGCTTCGGGCGCACCGAGCCGGAAAATGCCGGGTTGGTTCGATTTAAAACCGGATGGGGCGCAGAGGCAGGCGAAGTTCTCTATTACAGGTTTGATATTCCTTCGGGAAAGACTTTGAAACATACTGATTCCAGAATTTTCGACGGATATTATCGTAAAATTCCCGCTCCGATTTTTAAACTCATCGGATCGTTACTGTACAGACACGCAGGATGAATCGCAAAGTGATCGCAAGCAAGCTTATCAACCGCCTCTATTACAATGTTCGGCCTGTTATTCCGCGCAGNNATGGCCCATATATCCGGGTTCGGAAATTCCGCCCATCGGCTGGCCGGGATGGCCTGAAAATAAAAAATTCGCGCTCGTGCTAACCCACGACATTGAAACAATTAAAGGTCAGTCCAGGTGCCTGGACGTGGTCCGGATGGAAAAGGACCTGAACTTCCGGTCGGCCTTTAATTTTGTCGCCGAGAGATATCCGGTTTCCGCCGAACTGAGAAACTTTCTTGTTGCCGGCGGTTTCGAAGTCGGGGTTCACGGACTTTATCATGACGGGAAAAAATTCAAATCGCGCAAGATTTTTAATGAACGAGCGCCCAAGATCAATCATTACCTGAGGGAATGGAACGCATCGGGCTTTCGCTCCCCCGCAATGTACTGCAACCTCGACTGGTTGCATGATCTGGATATCAAGTACGACTGCTCGACATTCGATACCGACCCTTTCGAGCCTCAAGCAACCGGGGTGGGCACAATATTTCCATTTTTTGTCCAGGGGAGGCCGGGTGGAAAAGGCTATGTCGAACTCCCATATACCCTGGTTCAGGATTTGACCCTTTTTGTGATCCTGGAAGAGCAGAGTATCGATATCTGGAAGCACAAACTCGACTGGATTGTGCAAAAAGGCGGGATGGCGCTGATTTTGGTCCACCCGGACTACATGAATTTCAATGGAAAGCAGTCTCTGGACGAATATCCGGCGAGTCGCTACAAAGAGCTGCTCGAATACGTGGAAGACCGATACAAGGGCCTGTACTGGAACGCTCTGCCCGGAGAGGTCGCAGATTTCTACAACCGGAAGGTTAAAGGAAATGTGCCTCCAAGAGTCGAAAAACCGTCACGAGTCTGCATGCTCGTTTATTCTTTTTATGAAACTGACAACAGGGTGATTCGGTATGCAGAAACTCTTGCCAAACGCGGCGACCAGGTCGATGTGATTGCGCTCAGGAAAAAAGGTCAGCCCTATTGCGAAGTGATGAACGGCGTACAGGTTTTCAGGATACAGGAAAGAGTCAAGAACGAAAAAAGGAATCTGGACTACCTTACGAGACTCATGAGGTTTTTCTTCCTGTCAGGGGCGCTCGTGACAAGGAAGCATCTCGAAAATCCCTACGATTTGATCCACGTGCACTCAGTGCCCGATTTCGAGGTCTTTGCGGCTCTCGTGCCAAAGATGTTCGGCGCAAAAATAATCCTGGATATCCATGATATTGTGCCCGAGTTTTACGCCAGCAAGTTTGAGGAGGGCAGCGGTTCGATATTTTTCAAGCTGCTGTTGTTGATTGAAAAACTGTCGGCCAGGTTTTCAAATCACGTCATCATATCCAACCACCTCTGGTGGGAAACTCTGGTGAAACGCTCCGTCAGCGCCGAAAAATGCACCGTCATTTTGAACTACCCGGACCCGGACATCTTTTACAGGCGGGAGAAGCACGATAACGGAAACAAGACGGTCATCCTATACCCCGGCACCCTCAACTGGCACCAGGGGCTCGATGTTGCGGTCAGGGCGTTTGGCGGAATAAGGGAAAGAGTTCCCAGCGCAGAGCTTCATATTTACGGGGAAGGAGTATCCAAAGAATACCTTGCGGGCCTCATCGGCGAGCTTGGGCTGAAAGACCGGGTTTTTCTGAGGGACCCTCTTCCCATTCGCGATATAGCATCTGTCATGGCGGATGCGGATATCGGCATTGTGCCCAAGCGAAACGATTCTTTCGGAAACGAGGCCTTCAGCACCAAGATACTGGAATTCATGTCGCTTGGCGTCCCCGTTGTGATTTCCTCAACCAGGATCGACCGGCGCTATTTCAACGATTCGGTGGTGAGGTTCTTTGAGTCCGGCAATGTGGAGGACCTTGCGGCGGCGCTCGAGGCTACCATTAAAGACAAGGGCTACCGGCAGGAACTTGCCGAACGAGGCCTTGATTTTGTCAAACAGTTCAACTGGAAGGACAGGAAAGAAGTCTATCTCGATATCGTGTGGTCTCTGCTTCACTGACCATGAATAGCTCACTGTTTCTAGGACATTCATGAAGAACCTGATCCTGAACGGGTTCCGGCCCGACCGTTTTATAAGCTGTCATGTGGTTCATCCTGTTCTCAAGATGTTGAACGTGTCGGGCGGTGTGCCCATCCTCATGTATCACAACATATCGTGGGAGCGTGGGGGCCATCCGATTCCCTATTTTGAAACGAACACCTTTCCGTCGGTCTTTGAAGAACACATGCGATTTCTGGCTGCTGAGGGCTACAAGCCCGCCGGGTTGGAATGCCTCATCGCAACCGGTGCGGAAAAGACCGGTTCGAAGCACGTGGTCATAACTTTCGACGACGGGTACCTGGATTTTTACCGGAATGCTTTTCCAATCCTCAGGAGGCACGGAGCCACGGCGACCGTATTCCTGCCGACCGGTTATATCTCAACGCCGCGGAAGATGTTTAAACAAAGGCCCTGTCTGAACTGGAATGAAATCAGGGAGCTTTCACAAAACGGCATTAGTTTCGGATCGCACAGTCAGAGCCATGGGGAACTGAGGAATCTTTGTCCCAAAGGGATGGAAGATGAATTAAGGATTTCTAAAGAAATAATTGAAAACATGACCGGAATGCCCGTCCATTCCTTTTCATATCCGTACGCTTTTCCCCAGGCGCAAAAGGATTTCGTAAGGCTTTACAGGGCCGCTCTGATTGATGCGGGGTATAAGTTCGGCGTCACCACCAGAATCGGTTTGAATTCCCGCGATAGTGATTTTCTCACTTTGAAGAGAATCCCCGCCAGTTCACATGACGACCCGCTTCTATTTGCGGCGAAACTTGAGGGCGCCTACGACTGGTTGCACTCTCTGCAGACCCTGTTCAAAAAATCCAGGGAACTCTCGGCCATGGAATTCTGAGAGCGCGCCTAATATGGAGAGATACATTATCATCACTCCCGTCAGGGATGAAGAAAAGTTCATCAGGTCAACACTGGAATCCGTCGTCTCTCAAACGGTAAAGCCTGTTGAGTGGGTCATCGTGGATGATGGGTCCAAAGACGCAACGGGGGGGATTCTTGAAGAATACGCCTCGCGATTTGGTTGGATAAAAGTGGTGAAGCGTGGCGACCGGGGCTGCCGAAAAGCCGGCGCCGGAGTGATCGAAGCATTTTATGACGGATATGCAGCTATAAACTCGACCGATTGGGATTTCGTCGTCAAGCTGGATGGAGACCTTTCCTTTGGCCCGGATTATTTCGAGAAATGTTTCGTGAAGTTCATGGATGAATCTGGCCTGGGGATTGGAGGCGGGACAATTTGCCAGGCGGAAGAGGGCCGATTGCGAGTGGATTCCACGGGAGACCCGCCATTTCACGTGCGGGGCGCCACGAAAATCTATCGTAGAGCGTGTTGGGAGCGAATCAGCCCGCTGGTCAGGGCCCCTGGCTGGGACACCATAGATGAAGTTAGGGCGAACATGTATGGATGGACCTCCCGAACATTCCCGGACCTCAAATTGATCCAGCATAAGCCGACCGGGGCGGCAGACGGCGAGTGGCGCAATTGGTTCAAAAACGGGATGGCCAATTACGTCACCGGTTACCACCCCCTTTTCATGATCGCCAAGTGCATGAAAAGAGCCTTTCAGAGGCCGCTTTTTTTGGCTTCGGCTGCGCTATGGTCGGGCTTCTGCGCGGGATATTTGAAGCAAATCCCACAGTTCCAGAATCAGGAAACCATTCGATACCTGCGAAACCAACAACTGCGCCGTCTCAGGTTGCAGTCCAGCATTTACGATCGAGGGCTTTCAAAAGGAGACAATTAATGGTTCGTATGAGCCTGGTCACCGGCGGGGCGGGATTCATGGGTTCTCATGTTGCGGACGAACTGCTGAAGCTTGGACATGAGGTTGTCGTTATCGACGACCTCAGCGGCGGATTCAGAGAGAATGTTCCCGGTGGAGCTGCATTTGTCAGAGGCAGTGTTACGGATCACGGATTGATCGACAAACTTTTTGAAAGATATCGTTTTGATTACGTTTACCACCTGGCTGCCTATGCTGCGGAAGGACTTAGCCATTTCATAAAAAGATTCAATTATAACAATAATCTCATAGGGTCGATAAACCTGATTAACGCGTCGATTAACCATAGGGTTAAATGCTTTGTTTTCACTTCCTCAATAGCAGTCTACGGTGCTGCGCAGTTGCCAATGACCGAGGAGACGATCCCCCAACCCGAGGACTCGTATGGTATAGCGAAGTTGGCGGTTGAACTGGATCTGAAGGCAAGTCACGAAATGTTCGGCCTCAATTACATCATATTCAGACCGCATAACGTGTATGGCGAACGGCAGAACATTGGCGATAAATATCGGAATGTAATAGGGATCTTCATCAATAAGATGATGCAGAACCAGCCGATGACCATCTTCGGCGACGGCGAGCAGACCAGGGCGTTCTCATATATAGCCGATGTGGCGCCTGCGATCGCCGGGAGCATTGAAATGCCGGGAGCTTATAATGAGGTCTTCAACGTCGGCGCCAACACCCCCTACAGCGTCAACTATCTCGCTAAAGTGGTCGCCGAAGCAATGGAGCTTGAATGCAAGGTTGAGCATCTCGACCCGCGGGTAGAGGTGAAACATGCTTTTTCGAGCCACGAAAAGCTGGAAAGGGTATTCGGAAAGGGCGCCCCGGCGCCTCTGGAAGACGGAGTCCGGCGAATGGTGGAATGGGCCAAAAGAGCTGGGGCGCGCAAGGGCAAAGACTTTGATGAAATCGAAATAGAGAGAAACCTTCCGCCCAGTTGGGCCATGAAATGAGCGCCGGTTAACCACAGAGACACACGGACAAAAAACTCTCACCGCAGAGACTGGTCGTGGACAGGCCAGGGAGAGGACGCGGAGAAAAACCGTTGAATGAACATGCAAAACTAAAGGCCATATTCCTGTTGGCTTCAGGTTTTCCCTGCATGCCCATTTCCTTTTCTCTACGGCCTCTGCGCCTCTGCGGCGGACGCTTGCCAGACCTGGAGACAAAGAGCCATGGGTAAGGTTTTATCTATCATAGTAATAAACACGAACTCAATCGGCTATCTCAAAAAGTGTATATTAAGCATCTATGCCAACCAACCTGCCTGTGATTTCGAGGTGATAGTCGTTGATAATTATTCCGGCGACGGTACGGACATATTCCTGAGAGACGAATTCCCACAGGTCAAATATGTAAAGAGCATGGTGAATCTCGGATTCACCAGAGGAAACAATCTTGGTTATGCTCACTCCGAGGGCGAATTTCTGCTATTTCTGAACCCGGATACGGAGATTCTCGGCGATGCTCTGCAGTTGATGGTCAACACGCTCGAGAAATGTCCCAGGGCGGCCATCGCCGGCCCCAAGCTCCTCAATTCGGACGGCACTCTCCAGACCAGTTGCATTCAATCGTTTCCAACGGTCCTCAACCAGTTCGCAAGTTCCGATATTTCCAGGAGACTTTTCCCCCGGTCGTCCCTTTGGGGGACGGAAGCGTTCTTCCAGCATCACGGCGCTCCCCGCCAGGTTGAAATGGTGTCAGGCGCCTGCCTGATGATGAGACGCGAGGCATTCGAAGATGTAGGGCTTTTTGATATCGAGTTCTTCATTTTTGCTGAAGACGCCGACCTCTGCTATAAGGCCAGGCAAGCGGGACGGGATGTCCTGTATATCGGGGATTCCGCAGTCCTTCACCATGGCGGCGGCGCCACGGCTAAAAAGGGCCAGTCCAAATTTTCCGATGTGCTTAAGCAGGAATCACTCCGCGTATTTATGAGGAAGCACTACGGGCCTGCACATTCGTTCCTGTTTGTTGCATCGACATCTGCAAACGCCTTTGTCAGGGTCCTGATTCTTGGTTTTCTGTTGACCCTTGGCATCGGTTCTAAATGGGACCTCGCTGGTTCGTTCGCCAAATGGAAGCAGATTTTGAGATGGTGTCTGGGACTCGAGAGGTGGGCCGGCGAACTGAACAGGCCTGTCGAAATGACCTCAAGCAGGTGGGCCTACATCACGTCTTTGCGCAAATAGTATATGAAGTTGATTTTTCTGGAAGGAACTAACGTGGTGTTTCGATTGTTAAAGAAAAAGATCAATTTTATTCTCTTCACTATCGTTAACATCAGGCCCTTGAGCAGGAGCCTGTCCATAATTGTATTAAAATTTGTTCAACTCATTTTTGGATATAGCCCTAAAAACATAAGCTTTTTAATAAAACTGAACCATAAGAATCACTCATTCACTGTCGATGATATGACGCAATTCACCTATTTATGTAATATGTTTCACAGTAATAGGTATATGGTATCCGCCAAGATCAATGCAGATCCAATTATAATTGATGCTGGGGCAAACATAGGAGCAGCATCATTATATTTCCTTTCTAAGTATCCAAATGCGACTATCTTTGCTTTTGATGCTTCACTTAGCAATGTTACAAGATATAAAAATAATTTTGTTGACTATCCACAAGTACATATAGAGCACAAGGCTGTATGGAATAGTGATACTACATTGAAGTTCAATTATTCCAGCGTCTCACGCTTTCACTCTGCAAATAAAATCGATAATGTGGAATCCGTCCAGGACGTGGAGGCCATCAGGCTTGATCATTGGCTGCAACAGAAAGGGTTGCGGAAGATTGACATTTTGAAATTTAATGTAGAGGGCGCCGAACTCAAGGCAGTCAACGGGCTTGGGGATGAGATCCAAAGGATTGGCGTGATAGTTGGAGAGTTCCACCCCGACCAGGTCAGGAAGCAAGATTTCATTGAGGAGTTGGGCAGAAGAAATTTCGAAGTGATCAGGTATGAAAAAGCAGGCAAAAATGTTTTTACCTTCGAAGCAGTTTCCTGCAAGGTCGCCTAGCAATTAGTCGAGGATTGTTGTGCAGCAAATTCCCAGCGGCATGAACACAATTGGATTATCTATCTTAGTCCTGCTGATTGTGGTCGTCCTTTTCGCACCACGCAGATGGGCCATTTTGGGCATGGTGGCCGGAGTACTGTACCTTACGGAGTATACGACAACTAATGTGCTTGGATTTAACCTGTTTCCGATGAGATTTCTGGAGATGGTTGGTTTTGTCCGTGTGATAGTGCGCCGCGAGTTCACTTTTTCTAAACTGAATGGGCTGGATCGCCTGTTTTTGCTGCTGTACTGCTATACCACAATCGCCTTCTTGTTGCGCTCGGCTGAAGGCCAGGCATATCAAGTTGGCGTGGCTGTTGACGCCGCGCTTTGCTACTTCACTTTTCGCGGGTTGATTGCAGAGATAGAAGATTTTCGCTGGTTCCTGCGCGCTTTTGCTCTCCTTCTCATTCCATACGTTACTCTCCTGCTTTTCGAAATGCGGACGGGTCAAAACCCTTTTTCTGTTCTTGGGAGCGGGGTGATGGTCGAGAACTTGCGGGAAGGCAGGGTCCGCTGCGTCGGCAGTTTCCGGCATCCCTCCTTGCTGGGTACGCTCGGGGCAAGTTTCCTGCCATTATATATCGGGTTTGCGATGGGGAAAATGGATCGGACGTGGGGCCTCATCGGTGCCGTTCTGTGCGCGGCTATCGCTGTGCTGGCCAACTCGGGCGGACCAATCAGTGCAGCTGCCGTCGGGTTGGCCGGTTGGTTGCTTTGGCCGATGCGGAGCAAAATGCGCATTGTGAGGCTCGGCATTCTCGGCTCGCTTGTGCTGCTCGCATCGGTCATGAAGGCGCCGGTGTGGTATTTACCTGCAAGGCTTAGCGAACTCATCGGAGTCGGCGGTGGGGCCTGGCATCGGTCCCACCTGATGGAAATGGCTGCGAGAGATTTTGGAAAATGGTGGTTTTGGGGCATGTCCTCTACTGAAACCAGTGATTGGTTTGCATATACCCTCGTATCTACCGACCAGGCGGATATCACCAACCAGTTCCTCTCTTTCGGCTTAGCTGCTGGACTATTGGCTATCGTCCTTCTCATTTTGCTGCTCGTTAAATGCTACGAGAGCCTGGCCAAAGCCATGAGAATGATTCCGCCCAGCCTCGCAAAGCCTGCTGAGACAGAGCTTTTGCTCTGGGGACTCGGGGTTATGCTTGCGGTTCATATTGTAAATTGGCTTGCAATTTCATATTTCGATCAGACATATGTCATCTGGTTCATACAATTAGCGGCTATTGTGAGCATTTCACAATTATGCCGTCAGTCCCTTTCTTCAGAGGGAACAAAGCCAGCCATGTGTAATTTCTAGCGAGGCGAGGAGTAATACCATGAGAAGGATATTTAAATGAAGGTTTTGGTTGCAATCGCCAACTACGGTAATACACACACAGATTACTTAAATAGACTAATTCGTGAATACCAATCGATGCCATATGAGATCGACATTGTGGTGTTGTCCGACACTGTCAAAGTTTTCGGTGCAGAAATAGAAGTAATCGTGGGGTTACCGGCAAGAGATCCCTGGTCGTTACCATTTAGTCATCGAAAGCTGTTTATTGAAAGGGCCGACGTTTATGATCTCTTCATCTACAGCGAGGACGACACCTTAATTACCAGACGGAACATCGATTCATTTCTGCAAGTGACCGAGGTTTTACAATCTGATGAAATTGCCGGTTTTACAGCGTACGAGATCGACGGATCAGGCAACTACTCTTATCCCGCCTTCCATGGACCCTTCCGGTGGATACCGGGATCTGTGAGAAAATACAAGGGTTACACTTTCGCTCGTTTTTCCAATGATCACTCTGCCTGTTATCTACTTACGCGGACGCAATTGCGGGCAGTTTTGAATTCCGGCGGATACTCGACTATCCCACATGCCGGCAGATATGACATGCTCGTGAGTGCTGCTACGGACCCATATACTCAATGCGGTTTAACAAAAGTGATTTGCATCTCCCACATAAATGATTTTGTCGTCCACCATTTGCCTAATAAGTACTTTGGCCGTGTGGGAATTTCCCAGGAAGATTTTGGCATTCAAATTGAAGCCCTACTTTCCGCCAATGAAGGATCATTACATTTACTCCGATCTGATAAGGAGGAGGGAGCCGGTAAATTCTACTTCGAGCCAATACGGGATGATATCCTGAAGCTAATTCCTCCCAATACGCGGAATGTTCTGTCAATTGGCTGCGGCCATGCAATGACCGAGAAGAAATTAGTTGAAATGGGGATGGATGTGGTTGGCATTCCACTTGATTCTATTATCGCTGGTTGTGCGACAGCAAGAGGTGTAAAGACCACAGTTGCAGATTTTGACCAGGCATTTGAGTCTCTCAGCGGCAGCATGTTTAATTGTATTATAGTTCCAGAAATACTTGAATACGTAAGAAATCCAGAAGAAATACTAAAACAATGCTCGAAGTTGATTGCTGGCGACGGTATGATCATAATTTCGATGACTAATATCAACTTTATCACGAATGTGATAGATAAATTACGATCAAGGAACTCCATCCAATGGTATAGTCTGCTAAAGGTATGGAGGACTTCAACAAGACGTGAGATGTCACAATTATTTGCCAGGATCGGTCTAAAGGAAATAAATATCATTCACGTCTTCAGAGAAAGATTGAGTGCTTTGGAATCGACTAAAGTGACAATGCTAAAAGATGCACTTGCAAGACGAATAGTTCTTGCAGCCAGGATGTAAAAGGAAGTTAACTAGATGAAATTGCAAGGCATGTCACTTCGCCTAAATGGCACTCCATCCATCAAGTTGAATGCCATGAGTCAGTGGTTGTCTTATGGAATTAGCACTTTTATTATATTATTCCTCACACCTTTCGTAATCAACAAGCTTGGTATGTCAGGATTCGGAGTGTGGCGTTTTGCGATCGCATTTGTTGGGTACTATGGTATATTCAATGTTGCCGTGAGCTCTTCGGTCACCCGGTATGTTGCTCGGTTTGTCGGTCAAAACGATCGTGACTCGCTCAATGAAACGGTCGGTACCGCAATGAGCATTTGCTTGGTCGGAGCAAGTATCGTGATCCTCACTTCTTTCCTTTTTGCCGATATCATTGTCAATTTTTTCGATAAAACTCCGCCTGAACTGATAAATGAATTTATCTGGCTGATCAGGATCGTTGGTATCGCAACCGGAATCGGATTTTTCGTCAGCTTGTTGGGTGCCATTGTCACGGCGCACGAGCAATATGTAATAGCGAGCATTGCAGGGATTGCCGTTAACATCCTGCGGGCGGGGTTGACTGTAATTTTCCTTCTGAGTGGAATGGGCCTTGTTGGCGTTGGATCCGCAATGTTGATTTCCTCATTAGCCGGTTTAATAGTCAACTACGTTATGTGCTCGTGGCTTGCCACCGGGCTGAAGATTTCACCTTCCCACTCCAGTTGGCTTTCACTGCGAAGACTGTTTGGCTATACGATGACTACGATGGTCATCGTACTGGCTGATATCTTGCGGACGCAGATCGACAGTGCCATCATAGGCAAGATGATTGGTTTTGAGGACGTGGCTATTTATGGGATTGCGGGGTCACTAATAATTCAGCTCGTCGGTTTTACGGTTGCGGGTGTCGGTGTGCTGACTCCACGGTTCGCCAACTTGGAGGGTGGCGGACAATTTGAAGAGTTGAAAAAGCTGTTTGTGAAATCCCTGCACTTCTCAGCCCTTGTTGGGATAGGGGTGTGCGTATTGGCTTTTCTTTGGAGCGGTAGCTTCATTCACCTGTGGGTTGGACAGAATTTCGGTCGTGCCGTCCCAATTGTGTGGATACTCGCGCTGGCGGGGATTTCCGATCTGGCGCAAAGCCCCGCCGTTGGCCTGATGTATTCGCTCAATAAACATCGCTATTACGCAGGCACCTGTTTGCTTGAAGGAGTTCTCAAGTTCGCTCTGACGCTCATACTTGTCCAAAAGCACGGAATCATAGGGGCTGCGCTGGCATCGGCAATACCGATGGTGGTGCTGAGAGTTTTCATTCAGCCAATTTATGTCTCTCGAATGGTCGGATTGCGTTTGCGGGAATACGCGCAACCGTTTTTTCTGCCATTGGTGAGCGGAATTCTGGTTTTCATCGGTTGTTTTCTCTTGGGGGCCTTCCCAGGCCCGATCGCTCAAAACTGGTTTCTGCTTGGAGTGTTTGTAGCTTTAACCGGGGTAGTTTATACCGCGATATCACTCAGTCTCCCGCGGGCCTTTGGTGTGCCGGGGTTGCCCCTGAGCGTTCTCCGGGGGGTTGTCAAAGTCCATGCGGAAAAGGCGATGTAAGCCCCTATGTCCAAAGGTACACCGCTAATCAGCGTTATTATCCCGACGTATAATCGGCGAGATTATCTCACCGATGCTATAGACAGTGTCCTCAGTCAGCAGACCGGCAACATCGAAATCATCGTGGTTGACGACGGCTCGACCGACGGGACCGCAGATGCCTTAAGGCCCTACTCTGGTTCTATAAAATACGTATACCAGGAGAACCGGGGGGGGAGTTCGGCACGCAACCGAGGGGTGAACGTGGCCAGTGGCGAACTATTGGCGTTTCTTGACAGCGATGACTTATGGTTGCCAGGCAAGTTGAAGGCTCAATCAGGTTTGGATTTTTCAGAAAATCTGTTGAGCTTTCATGGGGTAGAGTGGTTTGTGGGATGCAAACAGGATCTCCCTCTATTGAAGAGAAGTGAAAATGTCAAATGGCCGCGCTGCCGTCCCGACGGCTTTGTCAACGACCCGGTTTTGGATGTGGCCCAGGGTCGCTATTTCACTTTGGTAACGCTGCTATGTTCCAAGTCGGTTTTTCAGAAAGTCGGCTTCTTCGATGAGGATTTGACTTATGGCGAGGACGAGGATTGGTTCAGTCGCGCCTCGTCAATAATGAAATTTCATTACATTCCTGAGACTTTTGTGAAAATCCGATATCATAGTAATCAGATGCAGTCGGAGAGTGAGAAAACCCTGCGCAGCCTGATCAAAGTCTTCGAGCGCATGAGAGCCCGAACTCGCGGGGTTCACCCGCAGGCTTATGCTGAAGCCAATCGGCGTCTCGCGGCCAAATGGTCACATCTTGCGAACAGATTGGCATGCCAGGGGCGTTCGGCAGAGGCTTCACGTGCCGCGTTGGCTGCTTTCTTATTGCAGCCGATCTGTCTACAGCGCCTCATGAAAGCCGGCCTAATGCTGACGGGTCTGGGTCGCAAATAGCCTGGCGAGGGTTTTTGCCAGCGCGTTTTTGCGGTGAGCGGCTACACTGATGGTGCGCGGATGAAAGTACGAACACGTCCTCTCCCATTACACCTTCGTAATTCTCATGGCCTGAATTCACACCGGTGAAGAGCCGTATAGCCGGGCCTTGCGGTGATATGATCAAATTAGCGGTTGGCACGTTAACTGCTTGAGCCTATCCAGTGACCGCCCTAGGATGTTGGCGCGTCAACTTTGTACGTCTAATCGGGGCACTACAGGAGCCGCCCAATTTAGAAATTTGCTTTATTTTTACAGGAGAATCTCATGAAGACGAGAGTCATTATAATCGTTCTCTGTTTAATGTCTGCTTCGCCTGTTTTTGCCGACGATTTCTACATTGCACAGTCGTCCGCCGGTTCAGCTAACGGTGCTGATTGTGCTGATGCCCTCGCCGTTATGTGGTTAAACACTTCGGGCAACTGGGCAAACCCGAAAGCTGCGGGGCAAATAGGCCCTGGAGATACCGTCCATCTTTGCGGCACGATAAGCTCGAACCTGGCAATCCAGGACTCGGGATCGAGCGGAAGCCCCATAACCATATTATTTGAATCCGGCGCGAATCTGAGTCAACCATTTATGCAGGGTGGCCTCCAACTTAATAATGTTTCGTACATCACAGTGGATGGAGGGACGAACGGACTTATCCAATCCACACTTAACGGGACATCTGGGGGGGCGTGCCCCGGCGGAGCCTGCACATACCAGCAAACGGCGCAGGGTATTTGGGCTGATCCGTGCAATAATTGCGAAATCAGGAACCTTACTATCGCGAATATGTATGTTCGTACCAGCATTGCTGATGAGAAGGTTGACGCGACAATGGTTGACGGCATAGGCTATCTCTCAGGAAGCAATATTAATATACATAACAATACTATCCACGACAGCGGAATTGGCATTGCCCACCGTTTTTCCGACGGTGATACTAATATAAATATCCACGACAACAATATCTACAACGTTAATTGGGGAGAGGAGTTATCGTGCAGGGAGACTCCCTTGGCTGGAACCATCAGTTTTTACAATAATCACGTTCACGACTACGCAAATTGGGATGACCCTGTAAATAACTATTATCACCACAACGGGATACATGCTTTTGGCACGTGCCAAGGAGCAGCTGGGGGCACGTTTATTTATAACAATATCTTTGATGGCAATCCTGGACTTTATATCACAGGCCATGTTTTTTTCGAACAGTGGAGCCCTTTTACTACGCCTGTATATATATTCAATAATGTTTTTGCCGCGAGCGCAAACAATGCATGGGTTGTGCTGTACATAGGTGGATCGGGAAGCGTAATTGCCAATAACTCTTTCTTGAACGGCGGCCTTGCGCTTCAGGCCGCCACTAATCCCATAATAAAGAATAACTTCTTTTACGGAGTCAGCGGGAATGACCTCTTCCAGATCTACCAGGGAACCGTTACATTCGCTAATGAAGTCACCGATTTAAATTACAATTACTATAGCAATTGCAATAACACCTATTGTTGGGATGCGGGTAATCATAATGCCACAAATGTGTTTTCCACATGGCAAACCCTGTGCGCCGGCTGTGACGGAAATTCTATCGCCAACCTCGCCGGAAACGGCGGCGTGGACCCGAGGACGTATCAGCCTGTTACCGGGTCGCCGGTATTAGGCGCGGGCTCTAACCTGACAAGCCTCGGAATAACGGCGCTCAACTCCGATGCAGGTGGGAATCCCCGGCCTTCGAGGGGAGCCTGGGACATAGGGGCCTATCAATATACCGGAGTACCGCCCGCGCCGACCGGGCTGAGGCTTTTAGGAAACTGAACCGAGGCAGCCTCCCCATTGCATCGGTTAAATATACATGAAAATCTATCTCAAGCCAGCTCAGGCGATAAACAGGGGCGGGCGCACGTACTGACCCGCGCCCAAGAAGGTTATCGGGCACATGGAGAACACAGCTTTCCAGGATAAGAATGGTTGGTATTATAACTTATTCAAGCCCGGAATAGCTTCCCTGATTCCGGAAGGTCCTAACGTAGTACTGGATCTG
The DNA here is from genome assembly GCA_003165235.1 of Syntrophobacteraceae bacterium. Taxonomy (GTDB): domain Bacteria; phylum Desulfobacterota; class Syntrophobacteria; order Syntrophobacterales; family Syntrophobacteraceae; genus SbD1. The sequence goes on along the minus strand of PLSV01000382.1, from coordinate 28,005 downwards.
GGATGCGGTACGGGTGTGCTTGGCCGCAGCCTGAAAGAGTTGAACAAGGCGAGGGAACTCGTTGGAGTGGAAATCTTTAAGGAAGCAGCGGATGTGGCTGCCAATCATTATGAAAAAGTTTACCTTGGCGACTTGGAGCATATGAACCTGGATTATGAAAATTACTTTGACTTCGTCGCCTGCGGCGACATTCTTGAGCATCTTGCAGATCCCTGGAAGATGCTTAGAAACATTCACACCTGGTTGAAGGCCGGAGGCAGTATTGTCGCCTCGATCCCTAATGTACGCTACTGGCGGGTCTTGAGAAATCTCCTCTTTCGTGGTGACTGGGAATACCTCGAAGCTGGAATTCTTGACAAAACGCATTTGAGATTCTTTACGAGGAAATCGTTTTTGAAGGCCCTGACAGAAGCAGGCTTCAATGTTGAATATGCAGGATTTGATGTATACGGGATCAAACAGAGCCTCTTCAATACGATCACTTTTCGCCGTTTGGAAGGATTTATGGGGTCCCAAATCATTGTGGTCGGTAAGAAAGAGGGTAGCTCAATAATACAGAGGCGGAAGTGAAATTGAGGGATTGAGGAATTGACGAATTAAAGGATTGAGATCGGACTGAAGAATATCAAACTAAGGGGATTTTAATTCCTAAATCCATGAATCCTTCCTAAATCAATTTTAATCCCTGAATCAAGTGGTTTCTCAATGACCTCCCTGAACCTGGTCAAAAGAAAGGAATTATGGGTCCCAACCTGCTGGGGGTGGGTGTTGATAGTCTTCACTGCATTTGTAATGGCGGCGGGCTATATGAGAAACATCCACTCATTTCTCAGCCTCTCCGAGCCGGTCCAGGCCCAAATCCTCGCCGTGGAAGAATGGATACCTGTTCCGGCGCTTGAAAGCGCGGCTTCCGAGTTCAAGGGTCACGGCTATATCCGGTTGGTGGTTCTTGGTGACGAAAAGCGCTGGGTTGTTCCCATATTGAAGGAGGCAGGAGTTGATGAAAGGCGGATCGTGAAGGTCCCTTCCCGGCCTGTGCTCAAAGACCGCACCTTCGCATTGGCGGTCGCCCTCAGGGACTGGCTCCTGGCTTCCGGAATGTCGGGCAAGGCCATTAATGTCTATACCCTGGGGGCGCATGCACGTAGAAGTGCGCAGCTCTTTCGTAAAGCGCTGGGTCCTGACTTTACGGTTGGAATCATTTCATGCCCGGACCCGTACTATGATCCTAATCAGTGGTGGGAATCGACTGAAGGCTTCAAAACAGTCATCGATGAGACCTTTGCTTACATCTACACCCAGCTTTTTTTCTTCCCGGTAAAAACCCCGATTCAAACGAATTAGGGGACTGATATGAAAATCGCTTACAAAGCCATGATTGAACCAGGAGAGACTTCGGGGTTCTTTGTGTGTTTCCCCGACCTCGAGGAGGCGTTTAGCGAAGGGGCTACCGAGACCGAAGCTCTGTTCAACGCCGAGGAGGTTTTGAACCTGACTCTTGAAGGACGGATGGAGGAAGGGGTGGAGATTCCCGAGCCTCAAGAGCATGAGGGCGGTGTTTGGGTCTATCCTTCAGCCCAAATTCAGGCAGCTCTTCTGATTCGCAAGACAAGAGAAGGCGCTAAGACTCTAGCTGAACTTGCCAGGGCGCTCGATACTTCATGGCCATCGGCCCAACAACTGGAAAATCCGAAGAGTTCCCTAAGCCTCAAACGCCTTGAACGGGCGGCCGCAACGCTGGGGAAACGACTGATCTTAAGCCTGGAGTAAACGGGATTGCGCCGCAATTCCTCAATTCCTCAATTCCTGAATTAAGGGCTTTCTCAATTCCTCAATTCCTAAATTATACTCTGGGAACGGGTGCTCGCCGGATGATCCATAAACCGGACAAGAGGATACTACTATTTGGCCCGTTGCTGCTGCTGGGAATTCTCGCTTTCAGCAGGACTGCGATAGACATCTTCCAGGCGCAGTCCGATCTCTATTCTCATATACCTGCAATTTACCTCATCATCGGATATGTGCTATTTACGGAAAGAAAGAAAATATTCAGCGAAGCGGGTTATTCTCCGGTTTGCGGCGGCGCATTGGTCCTTTTGAGCTGCGCGCCGTATTTTTACGGAAGAATAAATCAATCCGGCTTTAGCCCTAACGATTACTCATCCATTTTGTCCCTGGCTTTTGCGCTTTACCTAGCCGGAATATTTCTGCTCTCCTTTGGCCTGAAAACCTTCCGGAAAGCACAATTTGCGGTTTTCCTGCTCCTTTTCACCATCCCGATACCCGACCTTGTCCTGGACAAGGTGATATACTTCCTGCAAGTTCAATCCTATAACGCTGCCTGCTGGGTTTTGGACGCGCTTCGACTTTATCCGATAAAGCAGGGCTTTTCGATATCGCTTCCGGATGTGAGCGTAGTGGTTGCTCCTCAGTGCAGCGGGATCAGGTCGAGCATCGCACTGCTGATAATCAGCACCTTGTATGCCCGCTATTTCCTGCGGACAAACGGGGCCAGGCTGACACTTATTATCCTGACCATGTTCGTGGCTCCGTTCAAAAACGGGCTCAGGATCGCCACTCTGGTGTGGTTGAGCGTATACTGGAACAAAAAGGTCCTCGAGGGCTCTTTGCATACTGCCGGAGGGATTCCTTTTTTCTTCATCGGATTGGCCTGGCTAACGGTAATATTGTTCGTCCTGTCCAAACTGGAAAGAAGATTAGTCACGCGAAGCAGCGAAGCAGCGCAGGAAAAGAGGTAAGCAGGGCAAGAAATAAGTGAACCGGGAGGAAATTGATTATGGGTTCATTTTTAAAGACCGGCTCAGCATTTATTCTGCTTTTCATTGCTTTGGCCGCATGCGGGGCTTCCCCCGAGGTCAAGAAAGCGCGTCACCTCGAAAATGCGGGGAAGTTTTTTGCGCAGAAGCAATACAGGGAAGCCGCCACTGAATATTTCAACGTCCTCCGGATCGATCCCAACCATAAGGAGGCAAACAAGAAAATGGCTGCACTCCTTCTCACGGTTGGAGATCCGGGGCAGGCGCTGCGGTATTATCAGAAAGCAAAGGACATCGATCCGGCGGACCTGGAGGTGAGGATCAAAATCGCCCGGATCCTGGCCATGTCGCGCAAAATGGATGAAAGCCGCCAGGAGATAGAGTCGATCCTTGAAAAGGACCCCCAAAATATAGAATCCTACGCCTTGTTGGCAGGCATTGCCGCCACACAGGAAGAGGTCGCCGATACAATTTCACGACTCGAAGGGGTGCAGTTTTCTGCCACAGATCTGCCCATGCGTCACCTGGTCATGGGGCAACTGTTAATGAAAAAGGGAGACCTGTTTAAGGCGGAGAGTTCGTACTTAGATGCCCTCAAAGGAGAGTCCAATCTCTTCGAAGCACACCTAGCGCTTGGCGATATAGCTATTATTAGGAAGGACCTCTCTCAGGCGGAGCAGGAATACAGGGCCGCAGCCGAACTGGCGCCGGCGGCGCCGTTTGTTCAAATGAAGCTCTCCGATTTCTATATTGCAACAAAGTCTGTGGATAAAGCCAAGAGCGTTTTGGAGGGCATTATCGAAAAGGACGCAGATTTCTTGCCGGCGCTCAATCGGCTGGCTCGGATCGCGCTCGAAGAGAAGGACCTCGACCGGTGCAACAAACTTCTTGAGACTGTCTTTAAAAAGAACCCCGCCGATCCGGAAGGGCGGGCCACTCGAGCCCAGGTGATGCTTGCCGCAAATGAACCGGATAAGGCCGCAGAAGAACTGCAGGAAGTCATCAAAACCCGTCCCGATTGGGCCTGGCCCAGGTTTCTGCTCGGTCTGGCTTACATGAGCAACGGGGACCTCTACAGGGCCAGGGCCTCCCTTAAAGAAGCCGTGGACATGGGCGCCGATTTCATGGATGCATCCCTGCGCCTCGCTGAAGCCGATGTGCGTGCCGGCGCCTATCAGCCGGCGACTGAAACCCTGCTTCGGCTGCTCGAAAAAAATACCGACAGCCTTGAAGCTTTTGTGCTTTTGTCCGAGGCGGCCAGGTCTCCGGCGGAGATCGACAGGGCCATAAAGCTCGTGGAACAGGTCAGGCTCAAATTCCAGGACAAGGCGCAATACCACCTGGCGTTGGGTTCGCTCTATATGAAAAAGGGCGACCTGAAAAAGACCGAAAGTTCCATAAACGACGCATTGGCCATAGATCCGGGTTCCGAGCAGGCTTACCTGCTGATGGCGGACCTATCCATGAGAAAGCAGGACCCCGGCCGGGTCGAACAGGAGTTGAAAAAAGCGGTCGAACTTTCTGCGGCGCCTTCGGGAGCGCTTATAAAGCTGGCTGAATTCTATGTAGCAAATAAGAAAAAGACGGAGGCAAAACGGGTGCTTTCCGATTGTCTCGCAAAAACCCCCGATTTCCTGCCGGCTTCCTATTTTCTGGCAAAAATTGCGCTTGATGAACAGGATTTCGGTGAGGCGGGCAGGCTGCTTGACGCGGCTTTGCAGAAAAAACCGAACAGCGTTGAGGCCCTGGTCCTCAGGGGACGGATGAACCTTGTCCTGAAGAAGGCGGGTGAAGCGGCCGGGGACTTCAATGAAGCCTTGAAATACGATCAGGGCGCCTTAAAGGCCCATTTTTTTATGGGGCTTGCTCAGTTGCAGTTGAAGGACACCGAGAGCGCAAAGGCATCCTTCATGCGGGCGCTCGATGTCAATCCTGATTTTGTCGAAGCCAGGCTGCGGCTGGCCGAACTCGACATCGCTTCAGGCGCTTTCCAGGCGGCTATCAGCGGTCTGGAGGGCTTAATCGAGAAGGGACATGAGAACCCAACGATTTACGACTTCCTGGGCGCAGCATACCTGGGCGCCAACGATCCCGTCAAGGCGGCGGCGCTGCTTAAAAAGTCGGTGGAGGCAAACCCCGGCGATTCAAGGGGGCAGTATTTCCTGGGACTGGCTTTGCGCAATCAGGGTAAAAATATCGAAGCAGGCAAGCATTTCGAGGAGGCTTTGAAAATTTCCCCCGGTTCCGTTGAACCCCTCGTGCAGCTTGTCTCCCTGGACATTGCGGAAGACAGGCTCGATACGGCCCTGGAACGCGTCACAAGACAGGTCCGGATCTTCCCGTCGAAGCCGGAATTGTACCAAATCCTTGGCAGGGTATACATCGCGCGGAATGAAACCGAAAAGGCGGAAACCGCCTATGTGAAAGCGATCGAAATCGATCCAACGTTCGGTTCCGCCTATCTGGCGCTCGCTAAGGTATACGGGGACGCCCGGAAAATCGACCAGGCAATAGCAAAGGTCGATGAAGCTCTCAAGCTGGACCCCAAGAATATCACTGCCCTGATGCTGGATGGCATACTCAACCAGCAAAGAAACGACGCCTTGAAAGCGCAGCAGGCATACGAGGCGGTCCTTTCGATAAACCCGGGTTTTGCGCCGGCGGCAAATAACCTGGCTTGCATTTACCTGGATACACAGGGGGACATCGAAAAAGCTTTGAACCTTGCCAAAACAGCCCGTGACGGCGCTCCCGAAGACCCCAATGTTGCCGACACGCTTGGATGGACGCTCTATAAAAAGGGGAATTACGACTGGGCGCTGGTCTATCTGCAGGAAAGCGCCGCCAAGATACCGGACAATGCGGAAGTCCAGTACCATCTGGGAATGGCGCATTATCAACTCGGCAATATGGACGACGCAAAGAAAGCCCTGAACCGCGCTCTCGAGATAGGGCCTGAATTTAACGGCGCCCCGGAGGCGAAACGCGTCCTGGCTGAACTCGGATTAAAAACAAATTGAGGGATTGAGGGATTGAGGGATTACTTCCTAAATTCCTAAATCTTGAAATGTTTTCGAGTAATCAATGAATTTTGAAACCGGACACATCCAACTGGCGCTAGCCTTTGGCGGCATCGCCCTAAGCATAGTGACGGCGGCCCTTGCGCTTTGGCGTGATTTCAGGTCTCCTGCCTACTTTGCCTTTGCCTTCGGAATGACGGCCTTTGCAGCAGAGACGGTTCTCTCACTTCTTGCCGGCGGGGCCGTCTGGTCGCACGATGCGATTGGATGGGCAAAATGGAGGCTGGCGGCGGGCGCATTTATCCCAGGGAGCTGGCTCCTTTTCAGCCTAAGCTACTCCCGGCAGAATTATAAAGAGTTTGTGAAGGGATGGAAGTGGATAATTCTTGCCTCCTTTGCAGTCCCCGTGCTGCTGGTTTCCGTTGCGGGAGGCCATCTTTTCATCGGTTCCAAGTCCATATTCACAAAACGGATCTGGCTGCTTGCTCTTGGTCCGTCGGGCTATGCCTTCTATGTTTTTCTGCTGCTATTTTCCGTCCTGATTCTCGTCAATTTGGAAAAGACTCTCAGGACTTCGTATGGGGCGATACGATGGCAGATCAAGTTTTCCATTCTTGGAATCGGTCTTATTTTTGCCGCTCGTGTTTACACCGCTGCGCAAACCCTGCTTTATTCCATCGTGGATACCCGGCTTTTTGCAATCAACAGCTCGGTCCTGGTAGTCGCAAATATACTGCTCATAGCATCTGCGCTCCGCAATCGCCTGCGCGAGGCCTCTATCTACGTTTCCCAGGATTTCCTGTACGGTTCGCTCACCCTGCTGGCAAGCGGGTTCTATCTGCTGATGCTGGGGATAACCGTCAAACTGGCGATTTATCTCGGCTTGAGCGAAATGCTCTTTCAGAGCGCTTTCATTGTCCTTTTGGCTTTGCTGGGGGCATCCGCCCTGCTTCTCTCGGAGCATGTGCGCTATAAACTGAGAAGATTCATTCATCGCCATTTCCGGAGGCCTTTCTACGATTACCGAAAGATATGGACCGATTTCACCTATAAAACGGGTTCCCTGACCGACACAAGGCGCCTGTGCTCTGCCGTCGCCAAAACCGTTTCCGAAACTTTCCTGGCGTCCGCCGTGAGCATCTGGCTGGTTGACGAGGACCTGCGCCGGCCGGTCCTCACCGCCTCGACCGCTCTTTCTGCAGGGCGCCACGGCAGCGAGTCAGCCGATGATGAAGCGGCCGTGCTGGTGGAAAGAATGCGTGGACAGCATGAACCGGTAGACTTGGAAAGCCCAGGATGGGAGCTTTTTTCCGCGCCGCTGAGCAGCTTTTTAGAGGGAGCGAAAATCAGGTATTGCGTTCCCCTTGCCGCAGGAGGGGAATTCATTGGGGTCCTGACTATGAATAATCGGACCGGGCCGCCGTTTTCCGTCGAGGATTTCGACTTGCTTAAGACCTTTGCCGACCAGGCTGCCGCCCAGATCCTGAACCAAAAGCTGTTCGAGAGTCTCGGACGCGCCAGGGAAATGCAGGCTTTCCAGTCCCTGTCCGCTTTCTTCATGCACGATCTGAAAAATATCGCCTCCACCCTGTCTCTAACCCTGCAAAACTTCCCTGTCCATTATGATAATCCGGAATTTCGAACCGATGCCCTGAAGATGATTTCGAACAGCAGGGAAAAAATCGGCAAGATGTGCGGACAGTTGTCGGTCCTCAACCAGAAATTCGAAATAAGAAAATCCGAATGCGATCTGAACGAAATCGTTGCCGCTACGCTGTCCAATTTGAACCTGAACGGCGCCCTGGCGACCGATCTTAACCCTCTGCCCAAAACCTTGCTCGATGCCGAACAGATGCAAACGGTAATACTCAACCTGGTGCTTAACGCCGATGAGTCGATGGCCCACAATGGAGAAACGCGCGTTGAAACCTGCCGGGATAAGGATAAACTGGTTTTATCCGTCATCGACAACGGCTCCGGTATGTCGAACGAATTCATAAAAAAGGATCTCTTTCGTCCCTTCACAACGACCAAAAATAACGGATCGGGTATCGGACTGTACCAGAGCAGGAAGATAGTCGAGGCCCACGGGGGCACGATAGAAGTCCAGAGCCTGGAGGGGAGCGGAAGCACTTTTCGGGTGATTTTGCCCGTTGCATGAACAATCCCCCCCACGGTGTCGGGAAATTTTACAATTCGAAATTGACCTGTTTTTCTAATTAACCCATTGATTTCAGAACTAAATTCAAAAATGGGCCGGAGCTATGGAGCATTTCCGGGCAAAAAGTGTGTAAGGCCTGCCTTACAGTTTGGCATCAGTCAAAGACGGACAAGGCATTGCCCCGGAAGGGATGATATACATAATTGCTAGTTGAATCAATCACTTAGGATGGCGCCTTCGCCGGATTTATTGTTTGGCATTTCTATTGCAATTCAAAATGGCCGTACAATAGTTAACACAGGCAGTTTTATCATCCATTTGACATATTTTCGAAAGTGTGAATAAACTTTTACAAGGTGGAGAAAATCATGAAAAGGCGGGCGATTATTCTGAGTTTGGTGGTGGCATTGACAGGTTTTATGGCGCTTAATGCCCAGGCGACCTCGGTTACGGGCATAATCGATTTTACTGGAACTGCGGTATTCAATGCCGCAATCCCTGATGCGACAGCAGTAACGAGTTTTGCTAATGTTCAAGTCAGCGCCCTGACGCAAACAGGCGGCTATTCTGGGTTGAATGCTGGAGGACAGGTGGCGACTTTTTCTCCGTTCACTTTTTTGTCTAGTCTTGGTCCCCCCCAGGTAGTCGATACTACTAACGAGATTGCGACATTGTGGACATTCACTGTTGGCGGCACAACAACATATAGTTTTATCGACGCATACGTCACTTCTGTTACGGAGAATTCATCGGGCTTGCTCATTAGCGGCACTGGACTTGCTACGATAACCGGCGACACTTCTACTTCTGGCACGTGGCAGTTTTCCTCACAATCAGGGTCCGACACGCTCTCTTTTTCTGCAAGCGCTTCCACTGTCCCCGAACCGGCGACTTTGCTGCTGCTTGGTTCCGGCCTGGTCGGACTGGCAGCTTTCAGGAAAAGATTTAAAAAAGCTTAGATCGGCTCTCAAAATAGAGTGGGCTCAAATGGCAGGGTCAGTTCAAGTGACTCTGCCATTTTTGTATTGTGCGCCCGGCAGGGCGCAGGGGACAAATTCCACCACAGGGGCCGGACATGGCCCGGACGGGAAAAGGACGCAGAAACGGGGAGCGGATTACGAATCAGAAGCTCACCCGCAACCGCAGACCGTATACCTCGACAGGACCACGGTCTCTGTTGTACCCGGGGTCCTGGAGGAATTGAAAGTCCGGGCTTATATGCACATAGCGGCACACCTGGATGTTGTAATAGAGTTCCATGACCTGCTCGAAGCCGTAATTCAGTTTGCCGTCTCCCAGCAGCATGCCGATCCCTCCGGCCTCGAGGTAGTCCTTGTGCGGTTCTGAGAGGCCATTGACCCCATAGGCGACGCCCAGGCGGTCGTCAGGCCTCTTCCAATGTATTCCGCTTAGCTGTGCGCCGAGACTCGCATGGCGGTCGGATTCCGTATAGGCCCAAGTCTGGTGACTCCCGTCGTTCCAGCCGATGCGCCCGAAAATGCCGGTTTCCCCATCGTCAGCCAGCGGCTGTTCAACATTCAATCCAAAGCCGTATTTCGTGCCGCCGGGCTGCTCGACGAGCAGAATATCGGGCGCCTTGGATGCAGCGCGTCCTAACGCCAGGGCCGCGTCATAGCTTCCCATCCGTCCCTCATTCAAGTAGGAGAGCAAACGAACTACCGTGCCGGCGCCGTTGGGCTTCAGAGTGAGTTCGAGGTTGTGTCCAAGTTCTCTGGCGTCAAGAACATCAAAGCGCGCACCGTTCTGCGTATCCGGCTCCATAAAGACCCCGAAGGCCAGCCTCCATAGCGGCTGATACAGGGCCGCTACGATTCCATAGGAGTAGCCCCTGGTGTCTGCGGCGTAGTCCCATGCCGTATTGAAGAGGAAATCGTAGTTTAAAAACTGCGTGCGGTTATTGTTGGCGTAGCGATTTAAGTCGAAATCATCCGTTAAAGCCAACTTTCCGAATTTAAACTCCCACCTGCTGACAGGCTGCGCCGCCGGGAGCTGGTCCATGGACCGTTCCACCTTCTCGGTTTCGCCTGAGAGAGGATAATAGTATCGGAGATACAGCCGGGCCAGGTAGGGGACCTTTGGCAGGTCCGACGATCCCGCCCTGATTACGTCCCCGTTGACATACCCGCCGAGTCCAACGCCGTTGCTGATCCCGTTTCCCTGAAAATACTCGAAATCTGCATACGCCTGGAGCCCCGGCGCCAATTGTGAACCGAAATACGCTCCATACGTCTGAGTTGCCTGCCGGCCCAGGCCGTTTAGAAAACTCAGGCTGTTCCGGCCCTGGTATGGGCTGTGAAAGGGGGGCATGTCTTGAAAGACGAAGTTGTATTGCGCCCCCAGAAACTTTGGGACCCAACCTGGACACTCTTCACTTTTTTGCTCGGGGCAGTCCCTGCGGGAATCAGCAACGGGGCCCTCGCGTTTAGCAGGGGCTTCTCCAGGGGCCGGGCCGGCGCCTTCAGAGGGCTCAGCTCCGATTCCCGCCTGCACGTCCGGTTGGAGTTGGACAGCTTCGATGGCTCCCGGGCGTGATTCTTCAGCCGTACATTTGAAAGGAAACACAAGACAAAGGAAAACCAACGCAATTGCAGCATTCTTCGTCATGAGACCCCACCTTCCCCCTCGGGAAATATGAGCAAAATCGATGTGCATCGATCAGGTCTCCTGGCTTACGTTAATCCTACTCACCGCGCCTTCCCATCGGGCCCCGGGCATGACAGTGGCGATTCTGCGGCTTTCGTCCCGATCACAGTCGCAGGGCGGCGGAAGAGATGCGCTTCCTTCCCTCGAATCGATGCCCTGGAAAAACTCAAATGCCGGTTGCAAGGCGTTCGGTTTTGCCCTTTGGCGGAAATAAACCCCGAAAAGAATAACCCGCTGCAAATCCACCTGCCGCGCCCGCCAATAGAAACAGCAAAAGAGGTAAGTCCCCATGTTCGATGTTGATCAGGGGCTCATGCGGAGGGCGGTTTGCCTCTATGGCGAACTTTTCCACCACCGACTCATCGACCCCGGCCCATTTGGAGTCAGAGGTCCGAAGGCCGATATACATGCCCAGAGCCAGTAAAATGATGAGGCCGCTTGCTAGCCAGATTTTTTTCATAAATCCTCCGTCTAAACCGCAAAGATTTTAAGCAATTCGGGCCTGCGTGTCAGAATGAACCTGTAGGCGGCTACACACAGGAACCCCTCGAGAATCCCGAGCGGGACCTGGGTAGGCACGAATGCCAGAAGCACCGTAAGAAAGAATTTACCGAAGGGAGCAGCACCATGCAGAGCGGCGGCGAGTTGAAGAGATGTGAGGCTATATGTGGCCCAATCCGATAGAAGGCCGCAAAGGAAAGCAGCCATCCACCATCTGCCGGTTAGCCGCCTGACCAAAATAAATATGCCGTAGCCTGCAAAAGCGCCGGCGATTCCCATTGAGGCAAGATTCGCTCCGAGAGTGGTAAGCCCGCCGTGTGCAAGGAAAAGGGCCTGCAGCAGCAACGCGACGCTGCTCACGACAACCGTGAGAAGCGGGCCGATGAAGATGGCGGCGATACCCGTCCCGCAGGGATGCGAACATGTGCCCGCCGCAGGGACAGGGATCGGCATGCAGGATATTATGAACACGGCCGCCCCTACCAATCCGATCATCGGTTTGAGCTGAGCATTGCGCTGTCCGCGCAGGCGCAATTCACGCAGCCCCAGAAAGAGGAAGGGCGCAGAGACCGCAAACCATAGCAGCGCCCACTGCGCCGGCAGAATTCCCTCGGTGATGTGCATCGCGAACGCAGGCACGTCCGGCAGCATGAGCAGTGATGTGAATACAAGAATTATCATGATGGCGCTGCGCTTGCCTCTCATACCTCTCTCCCGTAAATTCTATTGAATGGACAGCCGAAAATTGTCATGGCCGGCCAGCAAAAAAAATCCCTAGAGCAAAACGCCCTAAGGATTGCACCCTGGTTCACTTGATCCTTCGGTGGGTATCGGACCTTCCACGCACCGATTCCCTGAACGGCATCAGGCAGGTCTTCTGGCTCACGGATCGCTCTACTCTCCGGCCCTTCCCATCTCAAAAAGACAGTGGTTTCACCGGATTTCGTCCCCGTTTACAGCGGCGGGACCGCTCCCGATTTTAACGGGATTCCCTATTAAACTTGTTCTGTACCTGATGTTAAAGACTATGTGATTTTTCTTATAGAAAGCTTTCGAAATGGCGTCAAGCACAAAATACGACGCTCCCCATTTGGCGAGGCCGTACGCGGTCCACGGTAAACCTGTTCCGCCACACGATCCAGGAATTTAATGTCAGTCTCAAGCCGCTGGGAGCGGGCATGGCCCATGAGGTCTTATTCAGTCAATAACCGTAGTGGGTTCCGGCTTCGAACCGAGCACGCCGAAAACCTTGAGAGGCGTTGATTTCCCTTTGGCCTTCAAGGGGTCTAACTCGACTGTGTCGAAGTGCGTGCGTATTTTTCGGTAAGTGTTTTCGGATATAAGTATCTGGCCCGGACCTGCAGCAGAGCAAAGCCTCGATGCGATATTCACCGCATCCCCGATAACCGAGTAGCTCATGGTGAGCGTAGACCCGATATATCCTGCGACGAGTCGATCTGTGTTTATACCAATTCCGATGCGGATCGGGTGCTTGCAAGCGGTGTTGTAACGCTCCAGCGCCGCCTGCATGTCCAAGGCTGCCTGGACTGCCCGGCGGGGGTCATCGGAATGAGCCACCGGAGCCCCCCAGACGACCATAATCATGTCTCCCACAAACTTATCCACCGTTCCCTCGTAGGAGAAAGCGATATCCACCATCATCTCAAAGAACTCGTTGAGCAGGATGAGGACCTCGGAGGCTTCCATTTTTTCGCACATAGAGGTGAAGCCGCGTATATCGGCGAAAAGAGTCGTAGCGATGCGCTCCTCGCCGCCCTTTTCCACCTTGAGTTTGCCGGAAACAACCATCTCGGCGAGATCGGGGGAGAGCAGGCGCTGAAATCTTTCGCGCGTAGCGGCATCGGTCTCTATCTTTTTCGCCATTTGGGCCATTTTGATCAGGTTTGCTGTCTGCAGGGCGATATTGCTGAAGAGGAGAAGGTCCTTCTTCGTGTACGCCATGACCGCCGCAGAGGACTCGATGACCATGATCCCGAGCAGCTCATCTTCGTGCAGTATGGGAACGGCCATCGAGGAGCGCACTTTCTGGCTGACGATTGAGGCGGCGCCCTGAAAACGTTCATCAGCAAGGGCGTCTGCGCTTATTACTCCCACTTTTTTCTCTTGAACTCGCCTTATTACAGTCGAGGAAACGACCACCCTGTCTTTATGCGTTTGTGTCTTGAACGCCTCTACAGCCATATTCCCCGTTGCATCGGCCGTCAGAATTACGGCCTGGTCACACACCAATACCTCAAAAGTGCGGGCAAGGATTCGATTGAAAATTCGGGCCAGGTTGAGTTCAAGGCCGATATCCCGCTGAAGTTCATGAGCAATTCGCAGCTTTTCGTAATCACTGCGAAGAGCTTTCTCATCGGTAATGTCCTTTTCCGGGAGAAAGCGGCTTCGCTGTAAAGATTTAAGGTAAATCTGATCGAACACTATTACCTGACATCGGTCGTCATCCAGCGTCACCGGGCTGCCCGCCATCGTGAGCTGGAACATGCAGGATGTCGCGCCCAGTGAGATCTCGTCTCCATTTTGAAGACTTATGTCGCCCTCGACACGCTTTTTGTTGAGAAAGGTCCCGTTCCGGCTGCCTAAGTCCTTGATGCTATAATTGCCGTACCGGTCGGCAAAAATCAGGCAATGTTGTTTGGAGACGAGCGGATCGAAAATCTGCACCTGATTGGCTGGAGAACGCCCGACGGAGTTTAGCGTTTCCAGTGTGACTTCTCGAATCCCGTTGCTATCTTTGATAATCAGCTTCGCCATAATATTCCTCAATTCTTTTATCCTATTTTTCAGCACAAACCGCAAGGGTTTGCTATTGGCGCGCGACAGCCACATAAAATCGCGCTCACAGGGCATAAGAAGTTGTATGGTATGGGGCAGTATGTTTATAATTGAAGAGCGCGACCGGTCTTATGCGCCCCGGCGGTCTCGGGGGACGCCTGGATGACCCATGCTCCGATAAATTCCCAACTTGTTTGATCGCCTGCACGTGAGGATTTCATGGTTAAGACAGACAAGATTGTAGGAAAGCATATCGATCAGTTCACCGTGGAGTCCTTCATCGCTGAAGGGTCAATGGGCATGGTGTTTAAGGCTTACGATTCCATGCTCGCAAGAGTTGTAGCATTAAAGCTTATTCCCAAAAACTACAAAAATGCAACGGATGCGGAAGCCCTTCATCGGGAAGAAGCTCTGAAAAGGCTTAAACACGAAGCTCAGACTGCCGGCAATCTTGTGCACCCCAATATAGTCACCATCCACTCTTATGGGGAGACGGACGAATTTCAGTATATCTGCATGGAATATATTCAAGGGAAAACCCTGAGCCAAGTTCTTAAGGAGCGTGGAGCTATTCCTGTGGAGGAAGCAATCCCCATTCTCGAACAAACCCTGCTGGCTGTTGTGACTGCTGACAAGGCAGGTATAGTGCACAGGGACATCAAACCATCCAACATCATGATTACGGAAGACAACAGGGTGAAAGTCATGGATTTTGGGATCGCCAAGCTTCCTTCACTTTCACTGACGGTCACAGGGATGGTTCTTGGAACCCCGTTTTATATGTCTCCCGAACAGATTTCCGGCAGGAAGGTGGATATTCGCTCAGATATCTTTTCTCTGGGCGCTGTGTTTTACGAGCTGGTGACCGGCTCTAAACCCTTTGAGGCGGAAAATACGGCGACCCTCACCTATAAAATTGTGCAAATAGATCCGATTCCCCCAAATATCGTCAATGTAAACATTCCACAAGCGGTTGCCCGAGTAATCTTTAGAGCTATGGCAAAGGACCCTTCCCAACGCTATCAAAAACCCGCAGAAATGCTAAAAGACTTGAAGGCGTTGGCCTCCGCCGCCCCAACAGACCCTGGGGCGACCACAACATCTCAAGTCTTTCTTGACAGAACCATGCTGGCTGGCCAGCCGGAATCCGGCGCCCCTGCAATCGGGCCTGTCTTTGGCGCCCATAGTTTCCCTCCCGAGCAGCAGATTTACGCCGCCGGGCCGAAAGGGGAAGCGGCGCATCAGCGTGAGGGGGACAGGGAAGACCTTCCGAAAGCGAGAAGGACAAGGCTGTATATACCGGTAATCGTCCTGGTGCTGTTGCTGGGAGTTTTCGCCGGTGGAGCTGTTTTGTGGCGTTTCAACCTTATCCCGGCGCAAAACCCGACGCAGGCTGTCCCAAAGCAGGATGGGCCGCAGGAGGCTGTCCCAAAGCCGGTTGTCCCGGAGCAGGCTGTCCCAAAGCAGGCTGTGCCGCAGGAGACTGTCCCAAAGCCGGTTGTCCCGGAGCAGGCTGTCCCAAAGCAGGCTGTTCCAGAGCAGGCTGTCCCAAAGCAGGCTGTTCCGGAGCCGGCTGTCCAGCAGCAGGCTGTTCCGGAGCCGGCTGTCCAGGAGCAGGCTGGAGGAGTGGAGCAAGTCCAGCCCCCTGCAACTGTGCCTGCGAACACCGAATCATCGGCAGGGCGGCCGCAAGCCCCCAAGCCGGGTCCCGACACAGGCCAGAGCCAAGTCTGCGCCGTAGCTTTGTCTCCCGAGTCTGAAAGTCAGTTTCTAATCGATCCGCAGGGGACTCAAAAGCTCCTGGAGGAGGCTTTGACTCTTAATCCGAACAATTATGACTGTGTACTCTCCCTGGCCCGTCTTCACGTGTCCAGAAACGACCCTTTGGCGGCCATACGGCGGTACCGGCAGGCGTTGAGCCTGAACCGCAGCGTTGCAGAGGTTCATTACGAACTGGGCAATGTCTATATGGGACAGACTGAGTTCGATATGGCGATCCAGTCTTTTGAGGCCAGTCTCAGACTCAAGCCGCGCAATAGAGATGAGGTGCTTGCAAACATCGGGACCTGTTATATGAAGAAGGGCTACTTCGATACAGCCAAACTTTTTTTCAAGCGGTCCCTGGATGAAAATCCCGGCAACGCCAGCGCCAGATCCAATATGGCCAGCGTAACGGCGACAACGACTCCTTCAATTTCCCATGGCGCGAGCGGTAAGCCATTTCAACCCTGGCAGTTCCTGTTCGGGAAGCAAACAGCCCAGCAACAGTCTGCGTCCCTGGGGAAAACCCCGCTGAAGGGCCCCGAGATAAGACTGGAAGGCAACTACACTCTTGAAGGAACAAGACCCAACGGCGCTAAGTACAAGGGGACGGCAGGGATTACCCGGAGCGAAGACAGGTACTCCGTTACATGGAAGATTGCGGGTCATACCTTTACAGGCGTCGGGACTCTGCTTGGACAGACTTTGACTATAAACAGAAAAGGTGAGGGCGCTGCGAACGAGATCATAGTGTATCGGATGGGGTCCAACGGAATGCTCAAAGGTATCTGGGGGAGCGGCAAAGGACAGGAGACCCTTAAACCTGTCAAGTGAAGGGCAGGTCCAGCGCCTTTAGGGCGAGACGGGTTGGGAATCCAGCCTTCTTGTTCAACCGGTCTTTCGCCTGGCTGCATTCTTTTTTGACTGCAACCTGGCATGAATCGGCGCCGGCACGGCCCATGAGGTCTTCATGCACGGCGTTGTTCAGGGGCGCTCACACCCAGGTCCGCCGCCAGTTCGATGGAACTGCAAACCCTCAATAAAGGATAGAGGGGACTACGGCGGTAGACGTTTACGGTCTGGCCATGGATTTCTTCCGACCAACTGGCTGAACAGTCTTCGAGCAAGACGGCCTGGAAATTAAAGCAGATGGCGTCCATGACTGTGGTAAGGACACAGACGTTGGTCGCAATGCCCGCCACCGCGCAGAGTGTAACCTTATCTTTTTTCAGCCTCGGAGCCAAGTCCGTGCCAAAAAATGCAGAGAACCTCGGTTTTGGCAGCCACAGGTCTTCCGGCCTCCTGTCAAAGTCTTCGATAACTTCGGCCCCTTCGGTTCCAGCCAGGGAATGGGGCTTCATTCGACCCGTAAAAATTAAATCCTCTTTTCGAAATGCGTCCGTCGAAAAAACAATGGGCCACTTTTCGTTCCTGAAGACACCGATCAGGTTGTTTATAGGATCGATAATCTTTCGAGCGAAGGGGGTAATGGGAAGGTGTTTGCCTTCGTCGAAATTATCCTTGACCATGTCTATTATCAGGAGCGCCGGCCTTTGGCGCCTATCCATCGTATCTCCTTAGTTCCAAAATGATCAATACAGTAATACCCAGGTCCTGTGCCGTTCCCAGCGAAAATTCCTTACCTGCCCGTTGGCCCAATCCCGGTTGTCATCTCGTTTAATTCGGCGACCACACAGGCAAAGTCCACACCCTCCCGAGTCAGCAAATCTTCCAATCGGCCCGGGTCGGAGCAGGTCTCGCAATATTGTCCAAACCCCTGCGGCTGGGACAGCTTCATCCAGTCGGTCACCCAGGCATGTCCGAATTGGTAGAGCGACAGGCTCAAGTGGACGTAGAAATCTATGCGGGGGGCGTGGCGCCGGTTTGGCAGTCTCACGACCCAATCGTTTTCTCCTCGTGTGCGACGCCGGGCCCGGTGTGGCCGGTGCAGGCTTCAATCAGCCCTTACTTGCCTGGGCCTCGAGATCGAGGATGCTTCGTTTCACCTCGGCAGGCACGGGGACCTTCCGATTATTTCGGTAATCGTAAGTAACCAGCACGCCTTCGCCTTCGGCGGCAATCTTTGAGAGCCGGTGACTGGCCACAACGTACTTCATCGTCAAACGGTCCGGGCCGATGTCTGATACGGATGCTCCGATCGAGACCACGTCTGGATAGGCCAGGGGGGCGCGAAACCTGCAATGAGTCGAGGCGAGGATGGGGCCGATTCCGGTCTTTTCCATCAATTCCAACAATTTCACCCGCTCGAAATAGGCTATGCGGGCGGTTTCAAAATACCGGAAGTAGACAATGTTGTTCACGTGCCCGAGCGCATCCATCTCCCCCCATGCCACGGGGAACTCCACTATGACCGGAAACCCTTCAAGCAGTTTCTTTTCCATTTGCGTCTTCATTGAGAGTAAGGAGTATCGAGCAAGCCAACAGGGCCTTCAGTGAATACGAACTCTCTAATACCTCGTAACATAGACTCGGCGCAATACATTACTCGACAATCCGGAAACTTATCGGGCAAGTCTCCCACGGAGAATTGCATGGAGGCATTCACTCCATCCCTGCCTGCTCTGTCCTTGCTTCTGGAGATCCAGTGCGGTATCTTCCCTCATCCGCCATTTGCCCCGTTGAAGTTTTGGAGCAATCAATGACTCTCACCAAAGCCCAAACTAATGTTTACCATGCGCAAATTGTAGGGAGGCCTCGATGGTCATAAAATTTTCGCTCGAGATGCTCGAAACCGGGTACATTGAACTGGTGAAGCTCCTAAAGGCGACAGGGGTGTGCCCGAGTGGCGGGATGGCCAAGATCGCCATCAGCGAAGGGAAAGTGCGTGTGGACCGACTCGTTGAACTCCGCAAAGGCCGCAAGATCAGGCGGGGACAAAAAGTGGAGTTCAAAGGGAGCATGATCGAGGTCGAGTAGGACCTGGCGGAAATGAGAAGGCGTCCCTCCGGCTTCCAGGCAGGACGCGATGAAGTCCTGGCCGGCTCTGGGGGTTGCAGGAGATATATGGTTACGGGAATGGAACCGGAAAGCAAATCCCGGAAGAAAAAAGAGATGCTCGCCCTGCAGGCTCTCGGCGAGAAGCTGGTGGAACTCTCCTCGGACCAAATAAAGAAGATCGACATGCCGTTGGAGCTTCGGGATGCCTTGCTTTTTGCCAAGACGATCAATAAGCGTGGGGCTCGGCGGCGGCAACTGCAGTATATTGGAGCCCTTATGCGCGAGGCCGATCCCGAACCCATTCAGAAGGCCTTGGATATCATCGGCAAGGGACAGCTCCAGGACGCCGAACAGTTTGCGGAACTTGAACGATGGCGGGATGAACTGATAGAGGGAAGCGATGGGCTCCTGGAAGAAATGGTGAGCCGGGGGGCTGACCGTCAGACACTGCGTCATTTGGTGCTCAGCGCCCGGAAAGAGCGGGAGGGGAACAAACCTCCAAAAGCAACACGGGCCCTGTTTCGGTTTTTAAAGGCACTGTCAAAGCAACAGCTATCGAACGGCGGATCAAAGCCCGAACTGCATGATTCGCAGTAGAGCACAGTCAGGCAACGCTCCACAGGGCAGTTCCGAGCATATCACATCTCCCGATCAGGGCTTGGTAAGGGCGTTCAGCCCTATGGCGACCGGTTTTCCGTTTGCCACGGCAAAGGAAACAATATAGTTAACTCAACCCGCTGTAGATTCAGGTCGCCTTTTACCAGGTCGTGAAAAATTCATTGTGAATCATTGAACGCCGGATTGACCTTTCTTTCCAAAGAAGGATAGGCTCAGTTGTTTCTTTCTTTGAGGAGGTGGCGAAATGTTGCTGAAAATAAGAGGTTATGAGCTTGAGATTCTTCAAGGAAAATTCGTCTGTTTGGGCCAGAACGACGAAGAAACAAGCCATTTCAGTGAATGGAAGCATCTTGACCCAAAACTCCAGGAAAAATTCGAAGCCATAAGAGAAGAAATAATGGAAGTCATGGGGAAATTTATAAATTCTGAGGACAAGGTCTCTTTTGAGGCTATCTCCGAGGAGTACAAGAAAGATCGGCCTGATTGCGGCGTCCGAAAAACCTGACTACAGCGCCTTCACTCTCACCTGCCCGGCGAAAATCAGTCCTTATAGCGCAAGATGAGATTTACAGCGGGAGTAGATTTCGCCTTTGGCTGCTGCGCCAAAGGAATCGATTTCGTCTTGGGTTATCAAATCCTGAGGGAAGACGATCTCAAACCCCGGCGCATGAGCCGATAAGTTTTTGTGCATTCAAATCCAGGTTTAGGAATTTTGCCCCAATGTTGTCTCCATCGATATTTTTAACCGAGGCGGAACATCTAATCACGTTGTTGGACAATTTAGGTCTAAAGCGCAGCCGAATCGTCTCGTTTAGCTCCAGCTTCTCCCCGGTATCCTTGAGAAATAGTATTCCAGTTCTGGACAAATTCAAAATTTTAACTGTTGTGTCTTCCGGGGGATTACTTTTTGAGTAGCAGGTTCCGGTTAATAAAACACGTCTTCGAAAGGATCTCCTCTTCTCAAAAATTACCTGAATTGTGTTTCTGCAGGTACATTCGATCTCGCAATTCCGGGACATATCAGTGTCGGCAAAAAGGACAACCTCGGTCCTGCTGCATGAGGGGCATATGACTTCAGCCTTCTCTTTGCCAACAGCGTACACTTTTACAGGGTTCATTGCTCTCCAATGCCGGGGCCGGAATCCATTCGAAAAAGCTCCTGGATGGCCCAAAGTCCATAAATCATGCGATATTAGATTTGGTCATTCATTCTCCGCAGGTTCGGGATATAGAGATAAGTCTGAATCTATCCCGCGTTGCGAACACTTGTAAAGGGGGATTCACAGGGGGACTAATGGAGTATCAAGTATACCCATCCAGCTATTTTATAGTTGTGATATCAGTATGATAACCTCTCCAGGATTACCGCCGTCCCTTCATTGCAACTGATGGATCCTCTCAGGGTATTAGTGCGTAAAGGAGGATATCGCTTTGAGAATCCACGGCGCTGTGACCAGGATGAACAAAAGGCGGAAAAAATGAAAGCAGGACACGATCAAGGAGTTGCCGCCGCCTTCAATCGACAACGGGATCAAGGCAGTCATGGCGCCAGGGCTTGTGGCGATATAGGCCGTTGCAGAGTCGAGCAGACTCAGGCGGGCAATCAGGACCGCAATTAAACCGCCGGCGCATATTAGCATCAACGACGACAAAACGACAGGCAGGGCAATAAGCTTGAGTGTATTAAGCATTGCCGGATGAAATGTTGAGGCCACCATGACCCCCACGAGCACCTGGGTGACAAAGCTTAGGCCGTCCGGCATCTCCCACTGAGACTGCATAAACAGTTTGCAAATAATGACACTGAGCATGGCGCCGATAAGTATGCCGCCCGGGACTTTTAGTTTAGCGCCGATCAGTCCGCCAACGGCGCCGATGCAGAGGTATAGGCCATATCCAAAGTATGCGTTCATTCTTGACTCTCTTTCAGGTTCTTTTGAGCAAAACGGGCCGGCGAAATAGATTCCCGGAGTTTATCGCCTTCGTAGGTCAAGCACCCGGTCAAAAAAGACTCAGATGCCTTAGAAGCTCTTGGAAAGCCCACAATCCATAACTCATGACGCATTCCCCTCCGGGGCGCAGAGACGCGCGACAAGACTCCTTTCGACAGGTTCCGGAACCAGACCCGTTACGCGCCCGCCTGAGGCCACAACTTCCTTGACGATTCCGGAGCTGATATATATCCAGGGCATGCCAGTCATAAAATAGAGTGTTTCGATCTTGTCGTTCATTTTTCGATTCATCAGGGCCATCTGAAATTCATACTCGAAATCACTGATCGCTCGCAGTCCTCGAAGGATTGCATGTGATTTGACCTTGCGCACGTAGTCGACNNTCCAATCGATGCCGCTGGGGGTGGTTTTCCAGGGATAACTTGATCATTTCAAACCTTTCTTCAAGAGTGAAGAGAGGTTTTTGAACAGGATTGGCAGCGATGGCTATTATGAGCCGATCAAAAATAGTCAAGCCTCGATCCAGCAGGTCCAGATGGCCGTTGGTAATCGGGTCGAACGAACCCGGATACACCGCTATCTTATCCATAAACAGGCTCCATTTAACTGTTCTGACTGCGCATCAGCATCAGATCGAACAGGACAGATCGTTGACAAAAGATAAAATTGGCGCGTCGCCATGGATGTTTACCAAATTTTAAGGCTTTCCCTGATTTAAGGGAACCATCGAAATGCTGCAGGCCTCCGCTTAAGATGCACTGAAGCCAAAACGTTCAAGCCGCTTCTCAGCGGCTTCCAACTCCTCCGGCTCGCGCAGGATGGCGTTCGGATTCATGTCCGGGTCCATCGCACAGGCCTGGCAGTAGTAGACGGCCCATACGGAGCCGCAGCCTGAGCCTATCAGTTCGAAGCGGGCGCATGCCTGGCAGACCGCTTCGCCACATCCCACGCAGGTGGTGAATACCGGCCCCTCGCAGATTTCACAGGAACTCTCGGATTGCCGGTTTTCCATATCGGTCATGGTTTGCTCCTGCTGGAACTTACTTGCATAAAACATAGCAACATTTCCTGACATTGACGCTTTGCTAATGGCCCTGCTCAGCGATTTCACAACCAGCATCGGCCATGCAGGCAAAACGTGGGTTATACGCCAAGCCGGATAATTATAGGTGGGCGTTTGAATAAAGCAATGCAAATGAAGCTGTGATTCCAGAGCCTTATTCATTTTTTAAAATTGCTTCCCGCTATGGAGGATGAACATTTGCTATTAGATATCGGATTGCGGTCAAGACACTGAAACGCGAGCTATAAAAAGGTAATTAAGTAGAATATTACCTGATGCCCACCCCTCAAATACCCCTTGACTTTTGTTGTGATGTCGGCATCATGCGCCCTTCCTGCGGTAGATCTCCAATTCCCCCCGCCATGCCGCACCGGATGTTTTTTACAGATGCCCATATTTTTAGCGTTTGTTTGCATTAGCAGGCAGGCATGGCCGTCTTTGCGTCGCCAGGTCCAATCTCTGTCTAAAGAGGAGCCGTTAAGATGAATCCGACCCAAAGTCCCAAAGATACGCAATCTGCGCGATTTTCTCCTGGAATTAGAAGCATCTCATGCGTCCCGGCTGTCAAGTCCATAGTATTGTTCCTGACTGTCTTACTCTTCTTTGCCTCGGGGGCATGGGCCATGCCAACCACCGAAGACGACGCTCGAAATGCAGCCGTGAACTGGCTTAGCCAGGAAGCCCAGCCCATGGGGTCACCGATGGGCCGGCATGTCAAGAACGTTCAAACCTTTGCCGATGAGACCGGGGCCCCCGCATATTATGTGGTTTACCTGCAGCCTTCGGGGTTGATATTTTTGCCGGCGGACGATCAGGTGGACCCTATCATCGGTTTCGTAAGCGATGCGACTTCCTATGATCCTTCATCCGACAATCCTCTCGGCGCCCTGGTGAACCGGGACATTCCGGGACGGGTCGCCCGTGTCAGAGGAACAGAGACAGCCGATGCCCCCATGGCCAAAGCGAAAAACAAGTGGAATCGGCTTGCCGGTCTTGTCAGCAGCAGTGAAGGCGCGGGCGCCGATTCCCCTTTGAGCAGCGTGTCTGATGTGCGGGTGGCCCCTTTTGTGCAAAGTCGATGGGACCAGGCCGGGGCAGACGGCTCTAATCCGAATCCGACATGTAACTTCCCTTGCTACAATTATTACAACCCTCCCTATGGCTCGGGCAATCCCGCCAACAATTATGTCTGTGGCTGTACGGCCACGGCCATGGCCCAAGTCATCCGCTACTTTCAGTATCCGTCTGCAGGCATCGGGGTTGTATCGGGAAAATATTCTGTTGGAGGCGGACCCCAACAGACGGGCAAAACCCTTGGGGGTAATGGCAAGGGGGGGGCCTACGACTGGAAAAAGATGCCCTTGACAACCAGTTCCTCCACTCCGCTCGACCAGCGGCAGGCCATCGGTAGACTCACGTGGGATGCAGGCCTTGCTTTAGATACGGATTATGATTCCGTTGCTAACGACGGCTCCTCATCGGGTTGGGACAACGTTCCCAATGCGTTCCTCAGCTTTTTCCATTATAGCAACGCCATTCATGGCGACAATCACGGGAACAACCTGCCGGAAGCCGATCTCTATGCGATGGTCAACCCCAATCTGCACGCCAAATACCCAGTCATCTTAGGCATCAACGGGCCCAACGGCGGCCATGAGATCGTCTGTGACGGATACGGCTACAACGGCTCCACAATATACCATCACCTCAACATGGGCTGGTCGGGCTCCGACGACGCCTGGTACAATCTACCCACTATCGACGCAGT
Source organism: Syntrophobacteraceae bacterium (assembly GCA_003165235.1). Lineage (GTDB taxonomy): Bacteria > Desulfobacterota > Syntrophobacteria > Syntrophobacterales > Syntrophobacteraceae > SbD1. Next base: position 3,966 of record PLSV01000382.1, on the reverse strand, counting down.
TGCGAACGACTACCTTTTTACTTCCATCCACACTTGTAACTACAACATCTACACCTCCGGCAGCGGCGAGATCATTGCCGGCCGTGTGACGGACGCGGTCGGAAATCCAATTAGCGGGGCGCAAGTGGAGCGGAAGGGTTTGAGCGGCAGCAAGCATTTCACGACTACGGACGCCAAGGGTATTTACGCCTTCACTCAGGTTCCATCAAATTCCACGTACAACGTCACAGTCGCCAAAACCGGATACACCTTCATATTCTGGCCGGTGTTGACAGGCGCAAGCACTGACGGCGACGTTTCCACTGTCGGCACAGGCACGGGTAATGTATGGGGAGTGGACTTTGCAGCTATGGTCTTCCCGCCAACTGCGCCGACAGGGGTGAAAGCAACGGCAGGGAACGCTCAGGCGACCGTTAGCTTCAAGGTTCCGGCCTCAAACGGGGGATGTCCCATCACCGGCTACGCGGTGACGTCAAGTCCAGGCGGCAAGACAGGTACAGGGAAATCAAGCCCCATAACCGTACAGGGCCTCACCAACGGTACCATCTACACATTCACGGTAACCGCCGCCAACGCCCTGTCCTTAAACTCTCCGCCGTCCAGTCCATCTAACAAGGTGAAGCCGGTCGGACCGCCGGGAGCGCCGACAAACGTGAAAGCAACGGCAGGGAACGCTCAGGCGAAGGTGAGCTTTACTGCCCCTGTTTCAAACGGAGGCAGCCCGATCAATACCTATTGGGTGTATCCCGATCCCTCCGTTCCTAATGTTGTAGGCTTCATGGGAGCGCACAGCCCCATCACGGTAACGCGCCTCACCAACGGCGTCGCCTACACCTTCACGGTAAACGCTGTCAATGGCGTAGGGACCTCGTCCGAGTCCCTCCCTTCACCCCCGGTGACGCCCCAGCCATAAAACCCATTGGGGCGCGGTCATCCCTTGAACGCCGCATGTGAGAGGGCGCCGGATGCAAAACAGGTTATGAGACCGCACATCCACTCCAGCCAACATTTTACATACAGTCAGGGGAGCCGAAAGGCTCCCCTGGCTCTTGCTCATAGAGCCGGACCGCACTTGCAGGAAACTTCTCTTGTTTTGTCAAATCGCCTATCTGTTTCCTCATGGAAGGATTGCCCTGGTAATCTCAAAGGCTTCATCCGAGGCATCATGACGAAGGCAGTCGATGTTGCTTGCGTAACAAACCCTAATTATATATATAATAAGAAAATTTGCACGCTCCGGGCCGGGAAACAGGCGCAGGGAGAACCGATTATCAAGGAGGGTAACATTGAAAACTGCCTACGAATACTTAAAAGCCAACCCCGTTTTTCACCTCGCTACCGTAGACGAAGGCAAAGGAAGAGTCCGCCCGTTCGGTTTTGTCATGAAAAGGAACAATCTACTCTATTTCTGTACGAACACAACCAAGGATGTCTACAGGCAATTAGTTGCGAGCCCGGAGATCGAGATATCAGACAAAGGGACTGACGACACCTGGCTGAGAATCCGGGGCAAGGTCGCCTTTGATGGCAGCAGAGAGGCTAAGGCCCAGGCTTTCGATGAGTCTGCCAATCTTCTGCGGATTTATCCCAAAGGAGCGGATGACGAGACCTTTATCACCTTCTATTTTGTCGACGCCAAGGCGACGTTGTTCTCTTTCAGCCAAGCTCCGAAGTCGTTGCCGCTTGTGTAGAATGCAAGGCGGAGTAGCGCAACATTTTCTAAGAAGTGGGCCGATTTAGAGTTATCGGAATCAAAACCGCCGGATTGTGAAGAGAAGGGCTGCTTGAATGCCGTTGACTTCTCAATTGGCAGTCATATCTTACCCTCAATTCATTTTGCTCCAGCAAATGCGATTTATCGGGATGGCTCAGTAAATTTGGAATTCCATTTAGTGCTCTTAAACTCCTAACACCCGCTCTCCGCTTTGACATCCACACCCCGCTTCCGCCGGGAGGCTGAACGTTGCCGGCTAAACATCGGCAGGTTCTCGTTTTGATGGAGATCAAATTTTGGCAAGGAGGAAAAGCAATGCAAAGACAACTGCTGAACTATGACACTTTGCTGAAGATTGCAGGCGCCATCTCTCATTCCAGGGACTCCGAAAAAGTTGTGTTGATGACCGTGGAGAGTATAAAAACGGTTCTGGATGTCAAAGGATGTGCGGTTTTCCTAATCAATCGCCACACTGATGAACTTGAACTGGCCGCGTCGTTTGGTTTGAGTGAAGACTACGTCCATAAAGGCCCCGTGAGCGCATCGCGTTCAATAGCTCATTCTCTTGATGAGGGTCCCGTGGCAATCTACGACGTTACTGACGATCCGAGAATCCAGTATCCTGAAGAGGCGCAAAAGGAAGGGATTGCTTCCATTCTTTCCGTACCCATCGTGGCCGGCGGGAAGACGATAGGGGCTTTGCGCGTTTACACTGCCGAACCATGGGAGGTTACTTTGGATGATGTGAATTTTGTGCAGGCCATGGCTTCCATGGTTGGTATGGCTATTGAAATGGCCAGACTCTATATTGGAGTCACAACGGTATCGGGTGGATTAATTGAGTAAGGGAAGCTACAAGGAAGCACTTATTGAGGTACTCGGAACAATGAAAATTTTTCTAAAGACACAAATAGCCGATAATCAGCGCGAAATGATTGAATCACAACCGGCTCGGATTTGTTCGGGCCAAAAATAGAAGGGCTGGAAATTGCTTCTCCAGCCCTTGGAAATCCTTTCTGGATGAGCGTTAGAGCTTCTTTACTCCGGCCGCCGACGGTCCTTTGGCGCCCTGTTCAATTTCGAAGCTGACACGATCGCCTTCCTGTAGACTCTTGAAGCCGGAGCCCTCGATGGCGCTGTGGTGAACAAAGCAATCTTTTCCGTCTTCAGCCGTGATAAATCCGTAACCTTTCTTATCGTTGAACCACTTTACAGTACCTTGCGCCATAACGCTTAAGCTCCTTCCATATTGTTGGTTTGATCCTTTTTCAGCGCACGACATTAACGTCAAATCGGGGTGGATGCAAGAAATAAAACGCCTGGCGTCAGAAGAGACGAAAAATCGTTTCCAGAAGCTCCTCTCGTGACCTCACAATCCGATCACTCGAATACTCAAATGGCATTCACTGCGGGATCTTCACACTCGCCATATCGGCGGAAATCAGTCCTGATCCCGATGATTTTCTGTTCGGGTGAGTTCTTCGCGGAGAAGCAGCCGATCTCCCACGCGTCGCCATCATCCACTTGCTTCTTCTTCCGAAGTCTCGTCCGCTCCGGTTTGCCAGCCGTCACTGTCTTTGTCGCCGCTTGAGTGGGCGCTTTGATCCTACTCCGCCTTCTTACCTAAATCGCCTTCTTCAGATTCTCGGAAATAGATTGGGATTCATCCATCCTGCTGATTATTAATGTCATATAAATAAACATCTGACCCTGTGGCATGAAACTCTTGGATTATATTGTAGCCCTTTAACTCGAAATAGCTTTTCAGAAATTGCATTCTAAAATACTCATCTGCATTTTTGGTAAATAGAAACCAAACTCTACCACTTATTAAACTAAGGTCATTAGATAGCATTGTAGTATCAGATATCCATTCATGTCCATTCCAGGCAAGATTATTGTGTTTTCCATAAATAATATTATGAGTATTTATTTTCATAAAACCTATTTCATTATAGTATGTAAAAGGGTAGCGTGAGGAATGACTTACATATACTTTATCGGTTTTATCCATATGTTCTTCAATAAATGTAATACTTTTCTTGATTTCAATGATTTCCATAGGAGCGTGAGCTATATACAAATAACAAAACAGTAATAATAAGATACAAATGGCTAATATTGTTAATCGTTGGTTATCCGAATTTGCGGAAAAAAGTAACCGTCCACCAGATACAGAGAATCAATACAGCAGAGATGGCCTGGGCATCCCTTGAAATGCTGCTTCCATGAGATCCGAGAGGAAATAGAAA
>PLSV01000223.1 GCA_003165235.1 Syntrophobacteraceae bacterium | reverse complement strand
AACGCGGGGAGGAGGCATTTATGAATGCGCTGACCCTTGTTTTCGTGGCTCTATGTGTATTTGCGCTTGCCTATCGTTTCTATGGGATGTTCATCGCCAAAAGGGTCCTGGAAATAGACCCCGACAGGCCGACCCCGGCTCATAGGCTCAAGGACGGCATCGATTACCACCCCACCAACAAGTATATGCTCTTCGGACATCATTTCGCGGCTATTGCCGGGGCAGGCCCCCTGATCGGACCGGTTTTGGCAGCCCAGTTCGGCTATCTGCCGGGCGCTCTCTGGATAATTATTGGAGCAGTAGTCGCCGGAGCGGTGCATGACCTTGTGATTCTTTTCGCTTCTATCCGCCACGATGGGAAAAGTATCTCGGTCATCGCCGGATCCGAGATCGGGAAGGAGGCCGGGAGCGTAGCCAGCTTCGCCATATTGTTCATCCTCGTCCTGTTGCTTGCCGGGCTTTCCCTTGCGGTCGTAAACGCAATGATGAAAAGCCCCTGGAGTGCTTACATAGTCACCTGCACTGTGCCTATAGCACTTATCATGGGCGTCTGGATGCACACTATCAGACCTGGAGACGTTTTGGGAGGAAGTGTGATCGGCGTAGTGCTGCTGGCCCTGGTTATTCTTACAGGTCCTTTTGTAGCCGCTCATCCAGTGATCTCAAAATGGTTCTATCTTTCCAAGGAACAATGCGCCATCTTCATTTCGGTCTATGGTTTCGCCGCCTCAGCTTTGCCCGTCTGGCTGCTCCTGGTTCCCCGGGATTACCTTTCGGCATACCTTAAACTTGGAACCATCACAGCGCTTGCAGTAGGCATATGCATAGTTCATCCTTATCTCGAGATGCCGCCCCTGACAAGGTTCATCAGCGGCGGCGGACCGCTTGTCGCCCCTCCCGGCTCCGTTTTCCCATTTCTTTTCATAACGATCGCCTGTGGCGCCTTGTCTGGCTTTCACGCCATTATTGCTACGGGAACCACGCCAAAGATGATAAATAACGAAAATGATATCATTTTCGTGGGCTATGGAGCGATGCTTTTCGAAGGGTTCGTAGCTATAATGGCTCTCATTGCGGCCTGCGTGCTCGTTCCCTCCGATTATTTCGCGATCAATGCCTCTGCTGAAGCTTACAAGACCCTTGGCATGTCGCCCGTAAACCTTCCCCAGTTGGCTGAGGCGGTCCATGAAAATATCCAGGCCCGGCCTGGAGGGGCCGTTTCGCTCGCGGTTGGCATGGCGTATATATTCAGCTCCGTTTCTTTCATGAAAGGGCTTATGGCATACTGGTACCATTTTGCAATCATGTTCGAGGCCGTGTTCATCCTGACCGCCGTCGATGCCGGGACACGGGTGGGAAGATATCTTCTTCAGGAAACTATCGGGAGGGCCATTCCGAAGTTCACCGAAAAGAGGTGGATACCCGGCATCATTATCACAAGCGCTCTGTTCACCCTGTTCTGGGGATATCTAGTCTATACCGGTAGTATCACCATGCTATGGCCGCTTTTGGGCATGAGCAATCAACTTCTTGCAGCATGCTCCCTGATCATCGGAACCACCATGCTCATCAACATGGGGAAATCGAAATACTCATGGATTACCGCCGTTCCCGGAATCTTTATGGTGCCGGTTACAATGACGGCAGGCTACTACCTGGTAAAGGTCAACTATGCTCTGGGCAACTACCTCCTGGTCGTAATTCCCGCTACAGTCATGACTCTTCTGGCCGTCATTTTTATTTTGGCCTTTAGAAAATGGTTTGCATTGTGGCAAAAGCAGCCTCCCGCAATGGAGGAGCTGACGCCAACTGTCTGATTGATTTTGAGTTTTGGGTCTTGATTTTTTCCGAACAGATATGACCGACATTCTTATGTGAGAATAACCATTTCATTAACCCCTTTGGTTAACCCCTGTATTAGCTTGTGTCCATCCGGAAACCAGCGATGGAACCTGGCTGTTTCCAGTTGCCCGCAACCCGGTGACGCTGAGCCAGTACTTGTCTCCGTAAATTAACGTATTTAATTCTATATAAAACCTTTGTATCCTCGGAATTCCCTGGTTCCGGGCGGAGGATGGAATCCAGCATTCTTTCCTTATCTCTCCTCTGTACGTAACAAGTCCTTTAAGCAGCCGCTGCCGCATCGCCGCTCAAATCTCTTTGTGGTTTTGATCTTATGCGGAGGGGAGTTTCTTGCCCCCTCCGCATATCGAGAACGAAAGTTGAAAACCTATACCGGAAAGTCTAAGAGATTCTATCGAAGCAACTGGTTCGCGATAATGATGCGCTGGATCTGATTTGTCCCTTCATAGATCTGGGTGATCTTCGCGTCCCTCATCATCCTTTCTACAGGATATTCTCTCATATAGCCATAGCCGCCCAAAATCTGCACAGCATCCGTAGTGACCTTCATCGCCACGTCCGAGGCATACCACTTCGCCATGGAAGCGATCTTCGGGATATCAGGATTTTTTGGTTCGTTGTCTATCATAGCGCCGGAGCGGTAGACCATGGTTCTGGCTGTTTCGATGCCAAGAGCCATTTCAGCGAGCATCCACTGCATGCCCTGGAAGGACGACAGGGTCTTGCCAAACTGAACGCGTTCCTTCGTGTATGCGACGGCGACATCGAAGGCCCCCTGTGCAATGCCGAGGGCCTGCGCGGCTATGTTAGGCCTCGAGAAATTAAAGGTGGTCATGAGGGTCTTGAAGCCGCTGCCCTCAGGACCGATCATTTGATCGTCGGGCACGAAGCAGTCATCGAAAAAAACCTGCCGGGTGTCAGAGCCTCGGATGCCCAACTTGTGCTCAGGCTTGCCGATGATCAGGCCTTTGGCGTCTTTTTCAACGACGAATATGCTCATCCCTTTGTTGCCTTTGGATTTGTCCGTGTAGCAGATCACCAGCATGATTCCCGCCACCCCGGCCTGGGTGATGAAAATCTTGGAGCCGTTGAGCACCCAGCCTCCTTCGGTCTTCTTCGCCGTGGTCGTCATGCCCGCAACATCAGAGCCGGCATTGGGCTCCGTGATGGCCATGGAGCCGGGGCACTCGCCCGTGGCCAGCCGGAAAAGCCATTTTTTCTTCTGTTCTTCGCTGCCTGCGAGCATGAGGGGTTCGCTTGCGAGACCCTGAGTCGTCAGGATCACCGAGGTGGACCCACAGGCTCGAGCTGTTTCTTCGAGCACAAGCAGAAGCGCCAGTTGTCCTACGCCGCCGCCGCCATACTCCTCAGCGACATTGATGCCCAGGAAACCGTTGTCTCTCAGGATCTCAAAGTTCTCCCAGGGAAATCTCTCCGAGGAATCGATCTCTGCCGCCCTTGGCGCAAACTGCTCCCGGGCTATCCTCCTGATGCTGTCTTGTATCATTACCAGCTCTTCCGATAGTCTAAAATCCATACTTGAACTCCTGACAGAGGTGGTTAACTGATTCTTTGCCGATTATCTAAAGCCTCATATTCTCCACAATCGTGGCGACTCCCTGGCCTCCACCGCAGCAGGCCGAAAACAATCCGTACCGTCCGCCTGTGCGGATGAGTTGCCGAATTGCAAACCCTGCGAGCCGGGCCCCCGATGCGCCGTTGGGATGCCCGAAAGCTATGGCGCCTCCCAGGGGGTTCCATATCTCCATGTCAACGCTTTCGCCTGTCTGATTCGGCAACTCCTTGATCACCGCAAGGTTTTGCGCTGCAAATGCTTCATTGCACTCGATGACGTCGATATCTGAATACTTGAGGCCTGCGCGCTTAAGAGCAATTGGGATGGCATAAGCGGGCGCGACGCCCATAATCGCGGGATCGACGCCCCATTCGGCGCTGCAAACCCATCTGGCCATCGGCTCGAAACCCAGCTCTTTTGCTTTTTGCTCGGTCATCAAAAGNNGGCTTGTTTTTCCCCTGGGGAACCATGACGGGGATGATCTCTTCGGTAAAATACCCCGCTTCGATGCTCTTCTTGGCCAGCGACTGGCTCCGGAAGGCAAACTCGTCCTGCGCTTCCCTGGAGATGTTATACTTGACCTGAAGGTTCTCGGCCGTAAGCCCCATCCTGAAGGGGCCGTAGGTCTCCTTCTCTTTGGAAGGCGGCTCCAGTTGGAAATCAAGAAGCTTCGGTGGATTCAGTCTGTATGGCGCCTGGCTGGTCGAGAACTTCACCGGCAGTTGGCTGAACGACTCCATGCCGCCTGCGATTATGATGTCGGCCTGGTTGCAGGAGATTTTCCATGCGGCGTGATTGATCGCATCGATCGCCGAACCGCACTGCATTTCCACATACGACGCGCATGTGGCTAGAGGCAACCCGGCGTTAAGAACGGCCCAGCGGGCGGGATTTATGGCGTAGGCCATAGGAAACGCGGAGCCCGCAAAGACGGTGTCCACATGGGCCTTCTCCGTAATCCCGGTCTTGGCCGCCAAACCCTTCAGCGCAATTGCTCCCAGCTCCTCCGCCGTAAAATCCTTTAAGGACCCCCCCATCTTTCCGAAGGCGGTCCTCATAACCTCAACAATTACAACCTCTCTTTTCTCCATCTCACACTCCTCAAGCTTTCTTTTCGTAACCGTAAAAACCGCGCCCTGTCTTGCGGCCCAGAAGATTTTGATCGAGCATTTTCTTGAACAGGGGCGAGGGCTTGTATCCCTCGTGACCGGTCATCTGATACATTGCGTCGATCGCGAAATAGCAGACATCCACACCGGCAAGATCCATGATCTCGTTGGGTCCCATGGGCCAGTTGCATCCGAGTTTCATGGCCTGGTCGATGGCCTCCGCCGACGCGGCGCCGTTGTTGATCATGTTGGCCGCCTCGTTGTATAGCAGGCACAAAAAGCGGTTCACAATGAACCCTGGAATGTCCTGCACAACGATGGGAGTCTTTCCGAACTGCTTGCAAAGACCGACCGTCTTTTCAGCGACGGCGTCCGTTGTTTTTCCGCCCCGGATCACCTCGACGAGCTTCATGAGAGGCACCGGGCTGAAGTAGTGGGTCCCGATCACGCGCCCCGGGTTTTTGGTGACCGAGGCAATCTCTGTGATGCTTAGTGTGGACGTGTTGCTTGCGAGGATCACTTCCGCAGGGCAGAGACTGTCGAGTTTCATGAAGACGTCCTTCTTGATCTCCAGTTTCTCGAAAACAGCCTCTACTACCATGACGGCCCCTTCAACTCCGGCCTTCATGTCAGTCGTCCCCTTCAGTCTGGAAAAGCTCTGGTCCATCTGTTCCTTACTGATGGTCCCCTTGGCGGCCTTACGCTCAAGGAATTTGCCGATGCCGCCGATCCCCCGGTCAATGAATTTCTGGTCGGTGTCCACTACGGTCACATCGAACCCTGCCTCGGCCGCAATCTGAGCGATACCGGAGCCCATCGTGCCCGCTCCGATGACTGTGACTTTGTGATGCATCTCAATCCTCCTTCTGATGAATTGAACGCGGCGCCAGGATCACAGATCGCGCGACACCGCCATTATTCCACTTCTGCATGGACTCATTTCTTCTTGCTCTTATTAACGAAGGCGTCCATTCCCTTTTTCTGTTCCTCTGTGGAGAAGCACAGACCGAAGCAATCAATTTCAAAGAGCGCCGCCGACTCCAGGTCCATCTCCGTCCCCTTGTTGATGCTGGATTTGATCAGGGTCACGGAATGAGGGCTCTTCGATGCGATTTTTTTCGCCAAATCCGCCGCCTGCGTAAGAAGCGCTTCCTGCGGGCAAACGGCATTCAAAATGCCGAGTGTAAGGGCCTGGCCGGCATCGATCATTCCACCGGTCAAGCAGAGTTCCTTAGCCTTGGTCAGGCCGATAAGGCGGGCAAGCCGCTGTGTCCCCCCGCTGCCGGGCATGATGCCCAGGGTGATTTCAGGGAGTCCGAATTTCGCGCTCTCCGAGGCGATCCGAAGATCGCAGGACAATGCGTACTCGAGGCCCCCGCCCAGGCAGAACCCCTGTATAGCTGCAATGACAGGCTTCTTGTGATTCCATAACGCGTCCGTGACCCGCTTGGCCTTGATGGCGAACTCGCGGGCCTCCATGGAACTCATCGTCATCATTTCCTTGATGTCGGCGCCGGCGACAAAGGCCCTGTCCCCGGAACCCTTGAGAATAATGACCCTCACCTCCGGATCGGCCTCTGCGCGGTTCAGGCGGTCTACAAGCGCGAGGTTCACTTCCGTATTCAGCGCGTTCAGGGCTTCGGGCCGGTTGAAGGTTATCCAGGCGATGCTTCCCTCTTTCTCGTAAAGAACAGTCTCTTTCAATTCCGTCATAATCCTCTTCTCCTTTTCTCGTTCCTCCGGAGGGCCCCCGCCCCGCTGCCACCGGCAGGGCTGGCGCCCCAATCGGTTAAACACCAGGCTTGTCCCTAAAGGACAAAGGTTATTGCTTCTTAAGGAAAACGCCCGTAGGATCGCACTCTTCTCTCAGGATGCCAATGAGCTCAGGCGCAGGCCGTTCCGTCTCGTAGACATCGGATGCGACCTTCAGATCCCAGCCCGTGTTTTCCTTGACCTGCGCCACGGTGGCGCCGGGGTGATAGGAGACAAGATACATTTCCCTGGTCTCCGGATCGAAGCGGAGGATACCCAGGGTGGAGATGACGACACTGGGGCCGTTTCCGTAGAATCCGTACGTTTCCCGCTCCTTGCCGCCGCCAAAGTAGCCGGGGGTGCTTACGAAATCCACCTTTTCGGGGAAGCGCTGCTTCTGGTGCAGCATCATCACGATGGTCCGCTTGCACCCGGCGCCGATGTCATTGGCGCCGCCGCTTCCCGCAAAGCGTACCTTGGGTTTGCGGTAATCTCCGATGACGTGGGTGTTGAGATTGCCGTACTTGTCTATCTGCGCGCCGCCCAGGAACCCCAGATCGAGTTCGCCGGCGTGAACGATCCCGAGGCCCTCCATGAGACCGCCCTGCATGGCCGATCCGGGCACGAGCACCGAGTCGGCGACCGAAAAGGGAGTCCTGATGGGCTTGCAGTCGATGGCGCCCGACTCATAGATGGCCACCATGTTGGGTGCGTGGGTCTTCTGGGCAAGAAAGGCCCCCAGCAGAGGAAGCCCGGTCCCGATGATGACCTTTTCCCCATCTTTTATTTCCCGGGCCGCGGCGACGGCCATCATTTCCTGCATTGTGAATTTGGTATAGTCGCTTCTCATGGTCGGACCTCCCTAGAACCCGTAGTTGACCGAGGTGGACATCATGTCCTTCGCTTTAAGGCCGAGGAACTTCTTCATGCCGAAGGCATCCACGTATTTTTTCAAATACTCGTCCCGGTCGGCGACGCCGTACACCCACTCATCCATATACGTCTTCCACCCCTCTTCCGTCGCGGACTCGCGGATGTACTTGAAGATGAAGTCGCGGTCAACGTCGTAGTAACCCTGGCAATGCTTCGGGTGGGCGCCGAAAGGGGCAGGAACAACACCCACAACCTTGTAACCGGGCACGATCGTCCTGTTGGGGTCCCGTCCGATTTGCTCGCGTGTAATGATCTCCTCGCACGACACGATGACCTCCTTGCAGGCCCTCATGCTCCAGGGCATGTCGCCCCAAATGCCCCACATCTGGCTGTTCCCCTCCTCGTCGGCGCGCTGGCAGTGGAAATAGCCCACGTCCGGCTTCAGCGCCGGCACAAGCACGTGATCGTGCCCTGAGCCGAAGGGGTCTTTCATCTGGATGGCTTTCTTCTCCCCTTCCCAGGCCCGATACTTCATCATGTCGCTGCCCTTCATGGAGTGTATGGGAATGTAGGGGACGCCAAGAGAACCGGCGAGGTAGCGAGCCATGACAGCGAAGTTCGTGTAATCCTCCATTTCAATCTTGTGGGGGATCTCTTTTTCCATCGCTCTTCGGAAACAGTAAAGCGGACCGAACACCTCCATCCATACATAGGAAGATATGATGCGATCCACGCACCCCGCGCCGATCATCTGATCGGCGTGCTCGTTAAAGCTGGGTTGACATATCGTAAGGTGGGCTTTCTTTTGGCGGATGATCTCATGCGTGATGGAGTAAGAAGGAGAGTGGAAAAATCCTCCGATTCCGACAGTCATACCGTCAGAAATGAACTTAGTTACCGCCTCTTGTGCTGTCATGATTTTAGATTTTTTCAAGATTGGTTCCTCCGAATGTTTCCTTGCCCTTTCAGAGCCAGTTCACCTATCTCTTCCATTCAACACACCGGAAAGCTTTCCCAATGTCTGTCTGCGGTGCTCCGGGAGGGCATAAAGCCCTCGCCTACGAATGAGCCGTACGAAAATGCTGTAGTCTTGAATGCAATTTGGTATGAAACGTGATCCCCGCGCGAGTGCAAAGCAAGGGTAGTGCCACGCGTCACTCGAGCTAAGTTACCGGTATAATGGATTATTATTTTGCGGTGCCGTGTGGAGGCATGACCAAAATTTCAGGAAATGATGAAAAGAGAAATCAGGAACAATCTCGAAATACAGGGGAGGTGAACGTTTGGCTATTCTGAATAAGATTTGATCAAATCATGAAATTTTCATCTTTGCGTAAAACCGTGAAGCAAGCAAAAAACAAATTCTGCGGGCTCGGCTCACCTTTAATCCCAAACCTGTGATGATTGAGCTGCCTATCTCCCTGCCTTTGCAACTTTTTGCACAATTATTCCGGAATCTTGGAAACCCGGCTGTCAGGGTTCTCATACTAAATTGCGTTAAAGAACGGAAGATGACTTGCTCAGTGGCTGCCGCCCTCCTTTCTTAAGGAAACCTTACCAAGGTTATTTTATCCCCGATAATCTCAACGTAGCTTGCCTTAGCGCCCCCGTGGCCTAAGGCGTTTGAGATACACCAAAAGCCATCATTGTCATATCTGCCTTGCGAAACAGCGTGGTGCGTGTGCCCCATTATGACGACATTCGGCGCAGCCTTCCCGGAGAGTAGTTTCTTTGCATACCAGCCCAATCCATTCGAATCAAAACCTACCAGCATCGTATCCACGAACTCTGTAGGGTCAGGGTGCAGTTTACGCCATGCGCCATATAGGCTTCCGTAATGGCTCTTAATATCACCCACAGTATATCTCTTGTCCAAGTCCGGTTCCAGGAATCGAATTGGTGTGCTGTCCTGCAGCTCAGCATATAGCTCCAGAACGTCTATAATCGCTTTTACCAAAGAGCGACCCATCGAAAGGGCATCAATTGCCTCAGGCCCCATCGCTTTGTAGCTGGCGCCTTTTGCCTGGACAATCGCTTTCAAAGCCTGCCTGGCTGCGCTCGGATTTGCAGCCGTTGCGACCAGGCGCGTGACGAAGAATCCCAAGGGATATCCTTTAACGGCATCGATTGAGTCATCCGGCGCATTGAACATATCTGCCGCATGTCCATGTTCAAGGCGCCGCCGGTTTTGATACTTCTCAGCATACAAGTCCGGACTAATCCATTGCATACTTTTATTGCCGGAGCTAAACGGTAGCAAATCACCAGGCACGACCGCCATATCATGATTACCGTTCATGTAATACACGTTGGGTATTTTCTGAACGCATTGTTTTAGCGCTTTGGTTATCAAAGGGTTAGCCTGAATAATTTGACTGACAGTCCAAGGGATGACATCAATTGGATAGAGCCATAGATCGAACACATCACCCAATAGAACCAGTTCCTCTACACTATGGTCCTTGGCAATATTGTTGAGCATTGTCACTAAGTAATCTGGACAAGGTGGCAGAAACCAACTGTAACCTGCCCCATTACTTATGTGGATATCACTGATGATTATTGTTTTTTGTGACGTAGTCATCATGTTTCTCCTTTGTAAATAAATAGTAAGCGCAGAATGAGCGATTGGATTTCTCATTGCCTGACAATAATTACCATCCCGTGCTCATTTCCAAGAAAGGAGTAAACTGCCTGATCGCCCGGCTTGGGCTCTATCTTGTCCATATCCATTTTTTCATGTAAATCCCCCTCTGCTGCAACTTCTTGAAGGGAATCACCTATTTTGAGCCGAACGACAATTGGGGACAGATCATGAGTGGAATAGTCAACTACACTAACCCTAGGTGCTGTCATACAATCACAGCAGATGTCAAATGTCAAGGGAATATTAGATGCTAAGCATTGGGTAAGGTTCTATACAAGTATCCATTTATAGGCTTACGTTTCGGCGTGTTGACAATAATCCAATAGTTTATACTAAATACCGAAACTTTTACGTTGGTAGCTGTGGGAAGTCCATGCCAAGAATATATTCGGTCTGAAAATCGGGCTCTTCGGCAAGTTCGATGAATCGAACCATCCTCGCTATTTCAACGGCCTCATGCCTAATTTTGCGGTCCAGCAAGCCAAGAATCGCCCCCATTCCAGCGGCATTGGCAGCCACCTTTATATCGGCCCCAAATTCGGGGAACATCCCTATGGACACTGCGTTGGCCCAATCAAAGCGCGCGCCAAACGCGCCGGTAAGCACAACCCGGTCCACACGGTTTATACCCGATTTGCGCATGAGAATCTTCACCCCGGCAAAGAGGGCCGCTTTCGCCAGTTGAATCTGCCGGACATCCTGCATTGTAACCGCTATCTCGCGGCCCGATGCGGAAGATTCCGCCGGGACCAGCACAAATCGCCGGCCGATGCCGGACTCATTCGGGATCACACCCGGCATGCCCTCGACAAGCCTGCCGTTGGGCATGATAAGGCCTGTGCGCCTCATCGCGGCTATCGCATCGATTATCCCTGAACCGCAGATTCCCTGGGGCCGGCTTTTCCCGGTATCCCCTAGGACTTGATAGAATGGGCGCAGGGTCCCCGGATCGATATCGACCCTGTGGATGGCGCCTTCAGCGGCCCGCATTCCGCACGATATGTGAGCCCCTTCCAAAGCGGGCCCGGTCGCACAACTGGTTGCCCAGAGCGCATCCCTGTTGCCGAGCACGATCTCCCCGTTCGTGCCGATGTCAAAGATCAAAAGGACTTCGTTTTTCCGGTGAGGTTGCTCGGCAAGGATTGCCCCTATGGTGTCGCCGCCCAGAAAACCGGAAATGACCGGAAAAATATGGACGTTCGTTCCAGGGTTCAGGCCGATTCCGAGGTCCCGCGCACTGAAATCGCCCGGAAAGCGCAAGGGCGGCAGATAAGGGAAGACTCCCAGGCTGTGCGGATGGAGCGAAGCAAAAAGGGTTTCCATCGTGGTGTTGCCCACCACGGCCATCTCGTCGACATCATCCCTCCGGAACCCGGTTTCAGTGAGAAGATTGCCGGCCAGCTCGTTTATCTTGTCAACGACCAGCTTGTGGAGGACGCCGGTCCCTTGCTCATTATTGTCGGCATAGGAAATCCGGCTTATGACGTCCTCGCCGAACAGTCGCTGCGGATTGCCTGCGCCTGCCGAACAGAGCAAAGCGCCAGTCCGGAGGTCGCAAAGATAGAGCGCAAGCGTCGTCGTGCCAACGTCAACAGCAATGCCAAGCGAGCGATTGCGTTCACCGGTCAGCACCGAAGTTACGCCTCTTTCCCTGTGACAAACCAGGGTCATCGGCCCGCCGTTCTTTACTGCATTGCTGAGTTCCCGGATGGCTGTCAGGTCTTCAAATCGGATGTCCGTTCCGGCAAGCATGCGGGAAGTCCTACGTACAGCCGCAGTCAGGTCCTCATATGCCGGCTGAAGCTCCAGTTCGGGAATAAAGATGCGCTTTATTGCCGGGTCCGCCGGGAAAGTCCCGGAAATTGTCATTTTGGCCGACACGTCGACCTTATCCAGGCCGGGGATGCAAATTATGCCGGGACCTTCAATCTGTGCCTGGCATGCCAGCCGGTCGCCCCTGGAAAGCTGCTCCGGGGAAAGAAGGGATCTCTCTTCCCCGCTCGGGGGCGAGAGACAGTTTGGCGGATTGGCCGAAACGATGCATTTGCCGCAACTCCCCTCGCCTCCGCAGTCTGACTGAAGAAATACGCCGTATCGCCGTGCGGCGTCGAGGACCGTCTCAGAGCCTTTGGCATCGCAAAGCCTCCCGGAAGGCTCAAACAGAATGCGGTGAGTTGGTTGTTGGGCGGAATTGTTTTCCATCAAAACCTGGACCGGTCAAAAAAACATTTCCTGCGTAATTGGAAGATTGGAAGAAACAAAGACAAAATCCCCCGAACGGACACCTTCATCAGAAGCGTCCGAACTGACCATCCTCCTGAAATAATTAAGATTTCCTTTTATTTCGATATACTGCTTCCCGAAGAATTCGGCGTTCTCCTTCGCCCTTTGCCGGTAGGCCTCGATGTCTGTCAAGCCGGAGCTGATCATTGCAATGTGGGTATAATGTTTCAACTCCTCCCCCATCGCCCAGACAGCCGTTTCATAGCCGACGCGTTTAGTGTACTCGTCTTGGACTATGCCGAGCGGGTCCTTTTTTTCCTCGATCCACCCAGGGGTCAGGTAGTATGTGCCCGGGTTTTTGTTGAAAAGCTCAACGTAGGCTGCCCTCGAACCCAGGAAGAGCGCAATGCAGTCATGGCACCTCGGTATGATGATGCCTTGAGGTCCCGCGACAACCCCCGCGACGCCGTTGGAGCAAAGACCGTATCCCAGAACGATTCGACCGGCATAGCTCGATGCCGCGTCGATCTCAGCCTGCACACGGCCCGTCATCAGGCGCGGCATTCTGTGCAGGGCCTGCTCGAGATACCGGACCTCGAATCCGGAGGCCCCACGGAGCACCTCCTCGAGTTCAGTCCGCATTATGCTGCATGCCAAAATTACCGTTGTCATGTCCGCTACTCCAGCCTTCCGGCCCTGAACGCCCGGATGTATTCCATGCAGAACTCGTCCTCTCCCGCAATTGTCACGGCAGCCCTCATGGCGCCGTAGAGCTGTTTGTCGGTCGGGTCCATAATTGCGCCGTCGAGGCCTCGAATGATCGCCGAAACGAGGAAAGTGCGGTTTATGAGCTTGCGGCAGGGCAGCCCGTGAGAGATGTTTGTAAGTCCGCACGCTGTATGGACCCCGGAAAATTCTTTCATTATATAAGCGATTGCGTCCAGGGTGGCGACAGCCGACTTGGCGTCTGTCCCAAGAGGATACACCAGGGGGTCAATATATAGATCATCCAGTGGAATTCCAGCCAGCTTCACCTTTTCCACTAGCTGCGAGGCCATTTCAACTTTGGCCTCGGTGGAATCCGCCATCAAGTCTTCCGACTGGCAGAGCCCGATGACTTTGGCCTTGAACTCAACGATCAGGGGGAGCATCCCCTCGAGCCGGGCGGGTTCGAGCGTGATCGAATTGACCATCGGGGCGATGTCCACCAGGGGAAGGACCTCCCGAATAACCCCCGCGTCCGGGCTGTCTATGCAAAGCGGCAAATCGCAGGCTTCCTGCACGGCGTCAATCGTCCATTTGAGATACTCAACCTCTTCCCCGATAAAGGCCCCCGCGTTTACGTCAATGTAGTGCGCTCCCGCCTCCGCCTGGGCTTTCGCCTCGGACTGGATGAATTTCCTGTCGCGGCCGGACATGGCCTCTGCTATTCTTTTACGTGAAGAGTTTATTCTTTCGCCTATGATCAGCATGGTAACCCTTTACAATCAGCAATCAACTGCATACAGCCATTGCCGGCGCCAAAACTTCAAATTGAACGCAATCCATCGAGGCCCCTTAGACACTCGTCCACAATTGTTTGCAGTGATTCAGAATTCAACCTGAAGACAACTGCTTGTATCTTCATGCTTACCTCAGCGCCCAATTCCTGCAAATGGCCGTGACTTCCAGGCCCGGTGGAGGGATCCGTTATGCTCGCATAGAAGCAGCAGCCGGCTTCGTCGTTTATAACGGTCTTGATATGTCCAACAAAACTAACGCCACTCGTCTCGATATTCTTTACCATGTCTTGCAGGACCCCGAAAACCTGCTTCCTGTAATCAGGCAGCAAACGGGCTTTGAGGGTCCTCGACACGCAGGAGAATTCAGAATGGGCTTCATCGTGGAAGATCTCATCGAGCAGCGGGTGGAACGTCTCTATTTCAAAGCTGTTCGTCTCCAATATTCCCGCCGACGAATTGATCCCGTGTAATTCCTCTCTTAGTTTATCTATTGCTAGCGTTTGGCAGAGATCTCTCTTTGTAATCACTAATAAGTCTGCATTCCGTAATCCTTCTTCTATGACCGGGATATCGGAGATGGCGTGCCATCTTACCGGGTCAACCAGGACTATGTTTAAAACTCTCTCGATTGGAAGAGTTTTACTCTCTTTGATGATCTGCTTGATTGAGCCGGGATTGGCGACCCCTGAGGGTTCGATAAAAACCATCCTGGGGGAATAGCGTTGATGAATCTCTTCTATGGTTTTGATCATGTCCACCCCAAGCTGACAGCAAACACATCCACTGACCAACTCTATTGGGTCAAGACCCTGCTTGGACAGTAGTTCTCGATCGATCCCGACCTGTCCAAAATCATTGACGATCAAAACAGTATCCTTCTTCTGCTCCTCGGTCATGAGGCTCAATATGTTTCTAAGAATAGATGTCTTGCCTGATCCGAGGAAACCGGCCACTATTATGAACTGCATGCCGCACCTTTAAGTCAACAGGTTTAATTGGAGCCCACCGGGCATGTCTTCTCACCCTGAACCGGCGCGCTCACAACCGGTCCAGGGCTTTCATCACGAACTATTCTCTGTGCACTCCGCACTTCCGGGACTACTCAGCGCCAGGCGCAACCCGGTCGGCGCCCGATTTTTGCACCCTGCGAAAGGCCTGCGCTCAGCCGGCAAGATTCAGCAAGGCCTTAGCTTTCTCGACTCCTTCGCTCGCGTTATCGGCATATCCGTCCGCCCCTATTTTTTCAGCAAATTGCTGGGTTACCGGAGCGCCGCCGACCATGACTTTGACCGAGTCTCTCAAGCCTGATTCCACAAGAGTATCGATCACACCCTTCATCTCCGGCATAGTCGTCGTGAGAAGGGCGCATAGACCCAGAATCTGCGGCTTATGCTCCTTCACAGCGGCCAGAAAGTTTTCCTTTGTGACATTTATACCCAGGTCAATAACATTAAATCCGGCCCCTTCAAACATCATGCAAACGAGATTTTTCCCGATGTCGTGGATATCGCCCCTCACCGTGCCGATGACAAACGTACCCTTGCTTATGGAGTCACCCTCTTTCAGAAAGGGTTTCAACTCGGTTACACCCCACTGCATTGCCCGTGCGGATGCGAGAACTTCAGGAACATAATACTCTCCAGCCTTGAAGAGACGGCCGACCTCTTCCATGCCTTTGAGCAGACCGTCATTAAGGATGGCGCCGGCAGAATGCTTTTCAGCAAGCAGAGATTTGACCAGTTGCTGAGTTTCGGGCGCGTTCCCGTCAAGAACAGTTTGTGCGATCTTTGCTAGACTCATTTTTTATTTACCCCCTTACTTTTCCATGTCTTTTAGGCCAACCCGGAAATTTCCCTTGCGGCGTCCACGATCGCCTTCAGATTCGCATTTGGAGTGGCCGTAGGTATTGCACACTCAGGCGCAAGAATCTCCACCCCCGCTTGCACAGCCCGCCTGGCTTCTTTCTTGACGTCCTCCGGAGTTCCTCCAAGCAAAGTCCACGGATCGTTTATGCCACCGATCAGCGACATCCGATTGTTGATGATTTCCTTCGCCTTCTCCACGTCAGTCTTGGTGTCGTAGTGGAAGCAGTCCCAATTGGAAGAACTGATTTCCTCTATTCGATTCAGAGTATTCCCACAGATGTGAAGAATCGAAGGAGCGCCGATCTTGTAGCTTATCTCCTTGTGGAGGTGAGGCAGATATTCTCGATACATTTTGGGACTGACAAGGTCTCCGGTTGCATGATCCGGCAGAGATATGGCGTCGGCGCCCGCTTTGACCTGCTCTCTGGCGAATGCTATCGTGTATGGCATGAGAGCTTTCAGGATTTTGTGAACCTTTTCGGGCTCGATCTTTGTCATGAGAAGGAAGTTTTGCACACCAAACCCATGATAGGCAAGCGTCCATGGCCCCATGCACTTCCCCAGAATGGCCACATCCGGATAGCGTTTCCTCAGTATCCGGATGGCCTCCAGAATAGCCTGGATGCTGGTTGTTTGCAGGTACTTGTCCATTGGTATGGTTATGTCTTCCGGTCCTTCGAAGGGGTGGGTCACGCAGTCCGGCATCTGGTTCTTATCGCCCCAGTTCATCTTGCAGCCCAGGGCCGGAGCCTCTATCTGGACGCTGAAATAGGGCATGATCGTGTCAAATCCCAACTCCTCGTAGCCGGATGCTGCAAGGTCTGCAATGCTGTAAGGTTCTAAGTGAGCTTCAGGAAAAGAACAGCCTGTCAACTCCATTAACTCTAGTGTGGCTATGGAAGTCGGGTTCCCAACCGGGACCCTGTCCACTCTTCCCCCGAATAAGGCTGACAAGAATCTCCTCTTTGGGGTCATCCACTCGCCCTTTACTCTTCCGAATGCCATTTTCTCCTCCATTTCTTCAAGTTGTAAACGTTCCTCTTATTTCCTTGCTTCGCGGCGCACTATCTCCCTGCGCGCTTCGGCTGTCAAGCCATAAATCCCCACGTCTCCTCCTGGTTTGGATAGCCATTTGGACAGACATAAAGGGCTGATTCGGCGAAAGATTGAACTGAGTACAGGAGTCATTCCATTCGTCAGGAAAATTAGCTGGACTCTGGTTCCCAGACTGCTGCATTCTTAGCGCCCCATAATATGGGAACTATCAGCGCTCGTACGTTACGCGGAGCAAACCTGTCGGTCCGCTTCCATGTGAAGCATCAGCCATGCCATGGAACCTATCTGATTGAAAGTACTGGGGAGTCGCTTTTGGGGACCTGATAGCGGCAAAATAGAACGATCTAAAAACTGTGGATAAACCACCCCATCCTGGTGATCTGACTCTGATAACTAATTGCAAACAAAGATAAATCTTATCTTGGGGCTATTTTTACCCAGTTTGGGGTGAAAGAAGCCCATATGCTCCGTTAGAGCGTTGACCGGCCCGGCCTACCTCGCCACGATGCGCAACTCTATGCTGATAGGATCGAAAACCAGGTGCATGCCCAGGTGTTCGAAATAGCGGCTTGANNCCGTAGATGATCTTCCACTGCGTGCGATCGAAGTCAAAATGCGCTTCTGCAGTGATCGCGCCATCGGGCAGCCTGCTGATGGTCGCAGGAAACTTCATCTGATTACCCACGCCACGGAGTTCAAGTGCGCCTTCCACTTCGAAATTGGGCGCGCTCAGGGATTCACCAATTTTGCGGGCCGAATCGATCGTGAACCGGGCTGTCGGAAACTTCTCTGCGAAGAAAAAGTCATCTGATTTCAAGTGAGCGATGAGGACCGGTTGCCATTCGTCACCCTCGAGGTTCAGATTTTTGAGCGAGTGCATGTCGATCTCGAAAGTTCCGTTTAGCTTGCCTTGCCGTATCGTGACCTCGCCCCTCAATAGACGCAGCGTGCCGTAGTGAGTCCTGTTCGGGTTGCGCCCGGTCCACTCAATAATGCTCTGTTCGATGTCGACAGTGTAGCTGCGGTCGTCCAATCTGAGCCGATCGTCCCCGCCTGCAGAATCAGGATCGTTACCCGCCAGAGGATACCCGGCTTCTCTCCAGGCGGCAAGCCCACCGCTGAGGGCAAACACCTTCGAATACCCAACCCGCACAAGCTTTTCGGCTGCGGTGACTGAATCATGGGAAACACTGCTGGAGCCGTACAGAACAACCTCCCGGTCACGATCCGGCGCGATAGCCTCCACTTCTGAGAGGAAGCCGACTTGAAAGACGCAGGCATTTTGGGCGCCTGGCAGACGCCTCTTCTCGAATAGTTCCTTTGGCAAGGTGTCAATAATGATCAGATCGCTTTTCTGAGCGATCTTGTCGTGCAATTCCTCGACCGTGATCTTCGCAAAACTTTTCGTATCTTCCATCTCTTCTCCCATTCCACGGGCGCCAGGCAAGCTGCTTTCCCGTCTTATGTCCACCTGGACCGGGACTGACGCAGTCAAAAGTTGTCAATGAGCTTGTTCTAAAAGGTAAGCATAGTGAATGGCCGCTGCAGGGAAAGCGGATATCGTCAAACTGCCGAAACCCGCCTCATTGGCGTACCGCTTGCGTGTTTGCGACGGGTCTGGGATAATAGCCTTTCTTGCGATATTGATGCGGGAATTCGGTCAGGTATTTTCTTAACAGGAGGGGAAAGATGCCGGAATTCGGAACAGCATTTTCAGGAATGGCAACCGCCCGAAAGCTCACCGATACGGAACTGGTGCGGGCCGTCCGCTTCATGATTGCCGCCGAGTACGAGGCGGTCCAACTATACATGCAGCTCGCAGAATCTACGGACAACGAACTGGCGAGTGCGGTTTTGCGAGATATATCAGAGGAGGAATTGGTCCATGCCGGGGAATTCCTGCGGCTCCTGAAAGAGCTCGAACCAGAAGAGGAAAACCTCTACAAGAAGGGCGCGCTGGAAGTCGAGGAGTTCATCGAAAAGCTCAGGGTCAAATAGGCCGGCGTCGCGCCGCAAATCGGCCCAGGCGGCGCCCTGGCTGAGCCTTTGCTCCACCAGTGCCCCGAGAGTTAGTAATTAGTTGCATAAGTCCCGTACACACAGGCCGTCATTCCGGCGGAAACCCATTGCCGTCAACTTTAGCGGAAGTGACGAAGCAATCTCTTCGTGCCTCCTTCGTGCTCTTCGTGATTGACCAGGGCCATCTTTATCACGAAGAGGGAGCGTAGCGCGGTGAAGGATACGAAGAAAGGGTGTGGCGGACGAATGCTCTGCCTGCCAACTATTAAGTTGACGGCTGTGGGCGGAAACCGGAATCTAGATATTTTCAATTATTTCATCCAGTTCTGGACCATGGCCCCCGGATTATACGAAGTTGCGTTCAAGTGAGCACCAAAAAAAGCTGAAAAGCTCGGGGGTTGGGGGGACATTTGCTCCCCGAACCCTCACTTCGTTCGGGTTCGCGCTTACACCTTACACATTGAACCGATGTTCGACGCTTCAAGTTCGCGCCCGATCTTTTGAGATGGCGCACCCCCTCGCAACTCTCCATGCCCAGACCATGATCCTGCTCTATATGGCGCTGGCGGCG
>PLSV01000421.1 GCA_003165235.1 Syntrophobacteraceae bacterium | reverse complement strand
TTGAACGTCCGGTACATGGCGCAGCCGTCGAAAGGCCCTCCGGCGGGCGGCGCCTCGCTTGCTCCACCCATCCCGGCAGTGCAAAGAATAAGGGCCGTACAAAGCAGGGCGAGCGCCATAGTCAGTGAAATGTCGCCCTTTTTTCTCATAATCCGTCCTTTCAGCCGGTTGATGTATAGCAGGGAAAAACAGCAACTGATCTATCAAATACCAGAACCTCCGCAATCGCTGGCATAGCAATTTTGCGCTAAACTCTGGTTCGTAGACTTTCCAATTCCGGAAAATATTGTATTTGGTGATTTGAGAATCATATATGCCAGTTCTGGTTGTCTGTCCATATGAAACACTGTGATTTAATTATTTTTTGCCAGGCTCGGTCAGCATCCGTGGGATGTAGTATTGCGCATCTCATCTCCACGCCGCAGCCACTCTGATCTCCGCCACAAAAGGGACCTCTGGGATGATCTGCTCCAATGTCGCCTCCATCGACTCCTTCACAATCTCTTTCACCTGATCCTCTATGCCATCTCTGGCTTCGATTATTATTTCGTCGTGTAAAGTATTAACAATACGTGCGTCTACCCCCTCCAGCCTACCACAAATGAGCACCAGTGCCAGTTTGAAGCCATCAGCGCCATTTGCTTGGACGGGAAGATTGAATAAAGAGCGGTCGCTGGTATTGTTTGGGATGTGAATGAGTCTGCCGATCTTGGTCTGACCCTTTTTTTACCTCTGGCCTCGGTAACAGAAACTTTAGAAAGACAGTCCAAAGCCTTTCATTCTGTCTTCCAACCCTTGCCCGATTCACCGGACATAAACTTCGGCAAACCGAAAAGACAATCTTTTGTTGACCGGCTTTATGAGCAAGAGCCGGAGGAGTCGTAAGGCTCCTCCCGGCTTGGGTTGTAGGTTGAACGTTAGCTTCGGTGGCTATGGGCGGGTCTAAGAGACGAGAAGATATTCCTAAGTTTCCGCCTCGATGTGACCGTATCATACCTATAAATAGTGAGATTCCAAAAAACTACCGTATCCGGCTTATGGGGCGCAACAGGCGATTGCGACCAGCTTGTTGCAGGGCTCGGAATAGCTTGTGCCTATAAAGGTGGCGGTGTATGTATAAACTGTGCCGGTGTCTGATGCCTTGTTGCTCAACCAATTGTTACAAGTCTGAAACATCGTGGCCTCTTTTTGCCTGCCGATCACACCCGTCTGTCTGCAGGTAACCGCCTTCACGGTTGAATCGTAGACGCAGTCATGAAAGCTTGGCTGTAGCCATAACGTGCTAGTCCCGGATGCGCCGATTGAGGAAATGCTAGCTGACGAGTAAAACTGATCAACTGTGCACATATGGGCATCGGGGCCGTAGACTGATTGACACTGGTCGTTCATACCAGTAAGCGTCCCGGCTGCACCCTGCCACGGTCCCGCCGCCCCCACGAAGTGGCTCCCCCAAGACTGAACCGTGGTCTGGCCGGCGGCGTTCATCCCGTAACAACAAATCAAACAAACAACTGCTGCCAGCAATGCGAGCTTTCTCATTTTCGCTCCTCCTCTGTGATTGTTAAAGTTGACGGTGCTGAGGCAGGAAATTTCAGTGGATACTTTACTCTCACTGCGACACTGGCAACCGTCAACGCTATAAGCATTGTGAATTGCACGCCCCAAAACGGACCGTATTAAATCAATACCCTGACCTTAGATATCGCACAACTGCAAAAATTTCTGACAATCTAAATGAATTTGAATCTTGTCATTTGACCTCCTCGATCTGGCGGGTATTAATAGAAATGGGGCAAAGCAAGTGTCAGTTTTGAAAGCATTTTACAGTCACGTTCTGATTTCACAAGAAATTTTTGGATAGAGTGTTTTTGAGCGGTGGATTCAAATGAAGACTCACTGGACTGGACCGGACGTCTTCCGGCTGCCGCTGAAATGATGCTTCCTCCCTAAATATATAAATCCACAAACAATCTGATCCACCACGCACTTTTCAGCCGAACTGATCGAAACTCATTTCAGCATCGTCACCAACCTCATTCAACAACTGGAGGCCGAGCCATGATTATTCAAGATCCACAAATAAAAACGAAGTGTCCGGAATGTGGAAGCGAGAATGTGAAATCCAAGTGGTCGCTTACCAACATCGTCGCATGTGTGGGCAGGATTCTGGGAGTCCCTACGGTTAAGATTTGGGAGAAGAAGTGAGTGGAGTGCGGAAACGAGTTTCAGGTTTTTCGGAAGTAGCTCGCAGATCCAGCTCGAATCCCGTTACCTTATCGAGCGTTCTGTTTGCTTCCTTCAGTTTGACTTGGGCTAAAGAGACTATCCGTGCAGCTTTTGACAAATCCATACATACTGATCTCGAGAGTGCAAAAATCTCTTCTTGCACCGGATTTATCCTCATAAGAGAGATGATGAGTCAGCAGTTGAACATACTCAGTGGTATGGCTTCCCAGAACCATTCACCTCGCAAGCTCCATGATATCGTCAATAAATGCTTTCCAGTGATCTGTAGCCTGTTGGGACCGATCGGCAAACTCGATTCCGATTTGGGTTCCCTCTTCAGTTCTGTCGATATTTCTTATTTCGCCCCGAAGAGAGACCTCTTCTTCTTTTCCAGGTAGATTAGCGCAGACCATAATGGGATCATCCCTGACAAAGGATGGTAATTTATCCCCTCCCGGATCTTTGATCTTAACCCTGCATCCCCTGTAACTCAAGTCCACCAATACAGACCGGCACACATTTTCGCGAACTTTTGCGATGGCCGGTAGAATACATTCCTGTCTTTGCTCAGATCGAAGGTTTAGCCTTTCGATTTTTCTCGGGTACGTGGTCAACACCAACGGCGGATCATGTACGGTTGAAAGAATGGGTAGTGTAAAATCTTTTGTGT
>PLSV01000299.1 GCA_003165235.1 Syntrophobacteraceae bacterium | reverse complement strand
TCCGTGGAAATCCAGGCTAGCAAACATTTTGACTAATCATATCAGCTACTTAATAATGTGGCCCACGTGACAACAATACAAACCTAATGAAAGGGCCTTCCAATGAACGATGATCTTCTTGAACTTTTGAAAAATCTTCCCGCAGCTTTTGGCCGCCCCGAAGTCCGTAAGCTGCTCCCCGGAGTAATTGCCCCTGGAACTCTGGCTAATCTGGATTCCAAAGGCGAAGGGCCGCCTCGCATAAACCTTAGCGCTAACCGGGTAGTCTATGAGCGTGCTTCCTTTGTGAAGTGGCTAATCGAGCGAGCACAGAAAGCAAGGGCGAACGCGCCGAAGTTTGATCGAGCGAGCAAAAGCAGAGTAAGGAAAGGGAACTCTGAGCGGGGCGGCACATGGACTTCAGGATCGAAGGTATGACAGGGGCCGCAAAATGGAACAGCCCGCGCGAGCTTGGCGGCGGCGCGGGCGGCAAACAAATGGGGACTAAGAAATTGGAAAATAACGGAACTACTCAGAAAAGTCAATCTCAGGTTGCGGACATCCGCCGCACTTTGGCTGTTTATCACCCGGACGGGACCACCTTCGAGCTTTGTGGAATCGGGACAGACCGTTATCCGAAAGCCGTAGACGGCGGTTTCTTCGATGATCGCGAGAAAGCAGTTGAAGCCGCCTGCAAGCTGACCAGGGACCACCATGCCGTTTATATCACCATAAACCCGGTGGATGCGGCGCTTTTGTCCCGCGCCAATAATAGAATCAAGTCAGGCCTGGCGCGGACACAGGACAAGGAAGTCCCACGGTTGCCACGGCTTTTAATCGACGCTGACCCGGTAAGGCCTTCCGGCACGAACAGCACGAACCAGGAGCATGATACGGCAATCGAGTTATGCGGCCGGATTAAAGCGGACTTAGGTGCTCTCGGTTGGCCTGAACCGCTCGTAGCCGACAGCGGGAATGGCGGACACCTGATTTATTGCCTTCCCGATTTGCCGAACACCACGGAGACCATAGAATTACTTAAAGCTTGTTTGAAGGCTCTCGCGCAGCGTTACAACACGGGCACTCACCATGTTGACGAAACCACCTTTAATCCTGCACAACTGAGTAAGCTGTACGGGACTTGGGCGCGCAAAGGCGATTCTACACCCGACAGACCGCATAGACTCGCGCGGATTCTTTCAGTTCCCGATCACCCGGACCCCGTATCGCTCGAACTGCTCAAGGTTTTGGCTGAGAGCGTCAAACCTGGCCGAGCGGCGGACCAGCAACCGAAGAGCGCACAGGGAAAGGGAAACGGGAAATTCGACTTAGCGGCCTACCTGGAACGATACAGAGTCCATATCAAGCAGGTTAAACCGCATGGCGATAGTATCCTTCATGTTCTTGAATGTTGTCTCTTCGATGAAACGCATTCAGGCGGCGAAGCGGCCATAGGACAGAAGTCGGACGGAATACTTTTTTACTTCTGCTATCACAATTCCTGTAAGGGGCGCACCTGGGAGGATGCCCGGCAAAAAATCAGTGGTAATGACCGTCTGTGGCAATTCACAGAGAGCTACAAGCAAGGCCAAAAGCATGGCGATCCGAAGGATTGGGATGTCGCGGCTGAACTTTTTCCTCGGACACCCTTCCCCTGGCATGTGCTTCCACCTGCCATAGCCGAAAGCCTTCAGCAGCTTGCGCGCGCATGTGCGAGTTCATCCGATCATCTTCCGGGCATTGCCGGGGCCATACTGGCTTCAATACTTGGCCGGGGCCTCTCTATCTCGCCCAAGCTCGGTTGGAATGAACCGCTAATCCTTTGGCTTGCAGACAATAGGCCGTCAGGGGAGGGGAAAACGCCAACAGCACGAATGTTGATGGAGGTTATCCATCACGCACAGCACGCTGAGCACCAACGGTATAAAAACGAGCTTGCAGCCTACGAAAAAGACCTGGCGGTTTTTAAGGCTTTGACAAAAAAGCAGCAAGCGGCGACGGTACCGCAACGTAGAACCAAAGGAGGGTAAAGGTATGGAAAAAGAATTGACAAAAAAGCAGCAAGCGGCGACGGTACCGCAACAGCCAAAGAAACCACGCGGATTTTTTACAACGAATCTAACCATCGAGGGTATCCGAACAGACCTGGAAGACCACCCTACAGGCGGGCTGGCCGTGTGCGTAGATGAGCTATCAAGCTTTGTTTCAGGGCAAAATCAGTACAAATCGAAGGGCAACGACCGCGAGTCATGGCTGTGCCTGCATGATGGAAAACCAGCCCGTATCGTCCGGGCAACCGGGTCCATCTATCTGGAGGGGGGGAGGGTCTCGGTGTTCGGAGGAATCCAGCCCGAAGTCTTTAGAAAAGCTTTCAGCAGTGATGACGGCGTTTATCTCGCAGATGGAACTATCTTCCGTTTCCTCTTCACCTACGAGCGGGCAACGCACCACAAACTTACTGGAGAATC
This sequence comes from Syntrophobacteraceae bacterium, assembly GCA_003165235.1. Taxonomy (GTDB): domain Bacteria; phylum Desulfobacterota; class Syntrophobacteria; order Syntrophobacterales; family Syntrophobacteraceae; genus SbD1. The sequence goes on along the minus strand of PLSV01000299.1, from coordinate 2,054 downwards.
ATGGAGCGACGGTAATAGGGAGGCATGGGAAACGATCCTCAAAAGAGCGCTGGAGTGGACGAACACGCAAATTAGCCAAGAGTCTGGGGATATCGAAGAGTCGGTCTGCATGATCCTGGGCAGGGACGCACAGGCTCGATTCTTCGAGTGGCGGAACGCACTCGATCAGCAGAAATCTAAGGTCCATCCGCTCCTCCGCGGTTTCATCCCCAAAGCGTGCGGGTATGCTTTGCGACTCGGAGCACTCATTCATGCGCTATGGCGTTTTCATGAAGGCTTAACTCCGAATCGGATTTTGACGCTGGACGACATCAACCGGGGGATTGACACAGTAGAGTTCTACTTAGGGCAAACTGTGGACGCAATGCGACTCATCGAAGACCCGGAGCACTGCCCGGCTGATACTTCGGAACAAATAAAGCACCTGGCTGAGACATTAGAGTCACTTCGGGGTGAAGTCGATTCCGGGCGCTTGGCGGTTGGATTCATTCAGGCGCAGTTCAACCAGGGGTTGTCTAAGGAAAGACAAATCGGGACCGCCAAGGCTATGGGCGCGCTGTTGCGGAGTGTCCTGCTCACCATGGCAGAGGGCCATCATGATGCCAACGGACATCGGGCTGTGTCATGCCTCAAATGGGATAGTAAAACTGAAAAATTTCTAGAAACATGTCTGCAAAGTCTGCAAAGTCTGCAAACGGTGAACCAGCAATGCTTTACAGGTGCAGACATTAGGAAATCAAAGTCTGCAATGTCTGCAAAAACCTCCTGGGCAGATTCGGATACGCAGACATTGCAGACATTGAAAAACCGAAGTCTGCAACCGGGAACGCGCTCCGGCCCAACATCCACAGACTATGCAGACGTTGCAGGCTTTGTTCCTGTAGGTGGATTTAAAATTGACTGGGCGAGGGTTCAAAGAGGAGCGGAGAAATTGAGAGAGCGAGCCACTTACCCTAACAACCGGGGGGACCGCGACCAGGGATGAATTGACGGGGCCGCCACATAAGGAAACTCAAAGCGAGTTTTCAGAGCAAAACGGCGCTCGCCGGGCTGAGCGAAAAAAACGCTTCGGACCCCTTTTTTAATAGGTACGAAATTTCGTAATTTTTGAAGGTGAATAATGCTCGACATTGAGCTTTTGAACGCGGTAAGGCGCTGTCCTAATTATTGCATTGGACTAAACCTTTCCGACTTTGGCTACATAGGTCATGCCTGCTGGTCGGGCAAAGCTCCTTGCAAACTATTCCAGGGGCTTTTTTGTGCTCCCTTCGCGCGAATGAACCCTTCGCTATTCCACGCTATTTCAGAAGCGACAAAACCGGACCCGGCACGCAAAACCTGTGAATGCGGGATCACCTTCACCCCCCGATGTAACCGGCAAACTTTCTGTGACGAGTGTTCCGCAAACCGAAGAAAGGCCAAGCAACACGAGTATCTAAAACACTTCCGGAAGCGAAAGCATTTAGAGGTAAAACCCCATAATGGCTGAATCACAGGGCAAAGAATGGCCATGCTGCTCCTGAACGCTTGGCCGGGAGTTTGCCACTGACTTTATTATTTATTCCAAGGTGCTTGCTGCAACATTCTTTGTTGCTGCAATTGCTGCTGCTCTTGTTGTAACTGATTTTGCTGTTGCAGCGCTCGAAATTGCTCCCCTTGCAATTGAAGTTGCTGCGATTGCCTGGTTTGCTCTTGTTGCTGCTGTAGCTTCTGTAAATATTGTTGATTAAAATCATTTCCCGACAATTGTGCAAATGCCGCAGAAACGAAAATAAAAGAAAACGATACAGCTAGAAATAATACTTTTCTCATTTCCTTCTCCTTTTAAAAGAACGTTAATTGCTTAACTTCAATTTCAATCTTTTTCAACCCTCCGGCCCTTGGGCTGCTCTCGAAAATTCTTCTCTTTTCTAAAAGAGGCAATTTAGGAATTGAAGCTTTGAAACGTTAAAATGAAAGATTAAACGTTGTTTAAAGGTTGTGTTGAAATGTTTACATCCGCTTCAAGATTTCTGCCTTCTTGATTTCATATTCGTGTTGGTCAATTACTTTCT
>PLSV01000190.1 GCA_003165235.1 Syntrophobacteraceae bacterium | reverse complement strand
CACCGCCCGTCACAGCAACAATCCCCTGATGCCCTTGCCCTCGGGACAACATGGCGACGCGAAGTGGAGTGAGACGGACTTCACCGTTTCATACACGAAGGAACTGTGCAAGAATTTTTCGATACTGATCGGAAACGTATACTATGGCCTTCAACAACCGATAAGCAATTTCGACCAGGACGAAATATTCGGAGGCGTCAGTTATAATTTCCCGTGGCTTACCGTAGCATTTACAACGTACGGGGAGGTGACTCATGCGGTCGATGTGTGGTTCCAGCTCGACCTCACCAAGAGCATCCCGGTGGACTGCCTTTGCAAGGGCGCCGTTGTGGACCTTGGGGCAAGCTTCGGATATCTCATTCTCCTGCAGGATAATAATAATTTAAACCTTGGGGCTGCTCTTGCTACGCCTGCTCCCGGATCGATCGGGACCTACTCGGATTTTCATACCTGCCAGTTAACCGCCGACATAAAGTTTCCATTGGGCAAGTATGTAACGATCGCCCCGAAAGTCGGAGTCTGGCTGCCTTTGACGAGCGCCGCCTCAGACTTCCTGCAAGCCAACTCGCTGGACACGCAGTCCACGCATTTCTACGGCGGCGTAAACCTGACCGCGACGTTCTGACGGAACTCGGAGACCGCATGGCGCAGATCGGGTCGCCACACCCCGAAGGGTGTGGCGCCCGATTTGCGGTCTCTATTATTAATGAGAACTTTTCCTCCTGCGGCCGGCTCAAAAATCCTTCCTTCAATAACGCTCAAAAATCCTTGACTGAAGCGGGATTACAGCCTATCATGCCTTCGCTTTAGGGTTCAGCTTCGATTTCTGCCGGCATATCTCCTTTTGAGATTGAATGGTCTTCTGTTTCCGGCATCCTCCTGAAAATCGAAGCTAATGCTTTCCCGGTAACGTTTTTCTCACATTGTTGTGAAGCCAATCCGTTTGTCACAGCCTTAGTATTCGCAATATACAAAGTGAAAGGAGGTGCACCGTTCAAAGCTCGTCCGGTACGTCCAAGGGCTTCATTTACGTTTGGTGACGCATTCTCAAAAGGAGGTTAATGCAATGCCACGGTCACTAAGGCAGCGAAAACAAGTGGAAATCCTTTCTCTCAAAGACGCTGTGAAGAAATATATGCGCGATGGAATGATCTGCGCTTACAGCGGATTTACCGGTTTCAACAGGAACCCGGTAGCATTTGCATGGGAGACTGTAAGGCAGGGCTTCAAAGACTTGCATATCATGGATCGTCACGGGAGCTGCTGCACTTGGCTTCTAAATACGGTCGGCGCGCTGAAAATATTTGAAACCGACTGGATGGGCTGGGGGGAGATGGCCGGCAAACTGGATATAAGTCTCGAAAGACGCTACAAGGCCGGCCAGGTCATTATTGAAGACTACGCCCATGGCGCAATGGCGCTGAGATACCTGGCCGGAGCGATTGGCTCGCCTTTCATCCCTTACTACGCGCCTCTGGGCTCAGACCTCTATAATCCGGACTATGATGCGCTGGGCCGGGCGGGACTCCGGGACGGCAAGAATCCCAGTATTGCAAAAAAGAAATTCATACAAATCGAAGACCCATTTTTCGGAGACGGCGACGTGATGCTCCTGCCCGCCGCAAGGCCTGACCTGGCGATACTCCATGTCGCACAGGCGGGTGACAGGGGCACGGCTCGATGGCGCGGCGTCGGCACTATTGACAAGGAGATCGCCTTTGCGGCGGACAAAGTTATCGTGATCTGCGAAGAACTGGTTCCCGAATCCGAAATGCGCAAGACTCCCGAAACAAACCAGATCCCGTTTTTTGTTGTGGACTGCATAGTCGAACAGCCATGGGGAGCATTCCCCAGCTCGGTCCCATTTTATTATGACTACGACGCGCCGTTCATGAGGGGCATGGACGCAGCGTCCAGGAAGGAAGAGGACCTGAAAAAATGGCTGGATGAATGGGTGTTTGGGCCAAAAGACTGGGAAGACTTCATGGTGAAACTCGGCGCCAAGAGGCTGCTCGACCTCAAGGCCGACAGCGTAACTGGCTACAGCACCCGGATGATGAGAGGCAAGAAACCCGCTCCCAGGATGAAGATGCCTCTGTCGGTCGCAAGAAGCGGTTTCTAGGAAAGGGGGACAGATATGAGCAAATCGATGGAAGAGTTGATGGAACTGGTTGACAAAATGCCCGATGAACGCGCAAAGCCGGGCGAATTCATCCTGCCCGAACTGATGGCCATAGCGGTTGCTCATGAGGTGCGGGACGATGATATAGTGTTCGCGGGGACCGGTCTCCCTATGGTGGGCATCATGGCCGCCAATCTGCTCAATGCGCCGCACGCCCTCCTGATATATGAATCCGGGATCTGCGACGGAAAAACGATGCACGTGCCAATGTCAGTCGCCGATCAGAGGGCCGCGTATATGAGTTCGACTTTGGGCGGTCTGGTCGACACCTTCGGGTACTATCTCCAGCAGGGCTACATCACCCTGGGCTTTCTTGGAGGCGCAGCAATAGACAAGTACGGTGGGGTAAACGTCACATCAATCGGCGACTATTACGCCCCGGCCCACAGGTTTACCGGATCGGGAGGAAACGCCGATATAGGCTCTATGGCGGGCCGGACCACCTACATCATTCTTCAGGAAAAAAGGCGGTTTCTGGAGAGAAACGATTACACCACGACCCCCGGCTGGTGGTGCTGGGACTTCAAAACCCGAGAGTGGAAGCCCAAAAAGGAGGTCTGGAAGAACACCCCCTTTGCGAACTGCGGCCCTGCCTCGGTCGTAACCAACATGGCGGTTTACCGGTTCGACGAAAACGGGATTATTTACCTTGACACGAACCATCCGGGAGTGAGTGTAGGCCAGGTGAGCGAAAACTGTGGATTCGACCTCAACGTGGAAAGACTCAAGGGCGAAACCCCGCCTCCCACTTACAAGGAGCTTTTCGTCCTAAGGGAATTCGTGGATCCGGAACTTATCTTCCTGCCTCAGAAAATGGAATATCCACCTGCCATCCAGTCGATAATCGACTCGCACTAGAAGCGGGCGGCTTTGGAAGCGGGCGACGGGATACGAGGAACAATTCATCCCGCCGCTCGCCACCCTCCTTTGTCATTGTTCCTTTTAGTCATTTACTGATAAAATTGTCGGCAATCGCCAGGAAGGAATTATCGACAATTGCTGACCAATTTGGCCATCCACAACTACGCCATAATTCGCGATCTCGAAATAAGCTTCCATCCGGGATTCAATGTCCTGTCAGGAGAGACCGGCGCGGGCAAATCGATTCTCGTCGGCGCCGTCAATCTCATCCTTGGGGCGCGCGCATCAAATGAGATGGTGCGAACTGGGGCTGCTGAGGCAAGCGTTGAGGCGGTCATGGAGCTAAAACCGCCTGGAGGCCTTTGTGCACAGCAGTTGAGCCAATGGGGGATCGAGCCGGGTACGGAACTTGTAATCCGGAGGAGCATCGCCAGGAGCGGGCGAAACCGTGTGTTTATAAACGACCAGGCCGCATCAGTGCAGCAGCTCCAGCAGCTTTCGCCCCTTTTGATCTCGGTTTCCGGGCAGCACGAGCACCAGCTTCTTCTCGATCCGGAAACCCACCTGGGCCTTCTTGACTCTTTCGCGAGTCTCGACGAAGCCTGCTCCCAGGTGCGGGCAATCCATACGGCATGGCAGCAGAGCCGCGACGGACTTGCGCGAATGAGGCTTGCATCGGAGCAGAGAGCAGCCCAGATGGACTTTGTGCGATTCCAGATGACGGAGCTTGAATCGGCGAAGATTCGACCAGACGAGGATTCAGATCTGGGGCGGGAGCGGGAGATCCTGAAAAACGCCGCCACATTGTCCTTTGCCTCACAAAGGGCCGTCAACGCGCTCTACTCCGAGAAAGGCTCCATTTTGGAGCGGCTCTCGGAGGTGGAGAAAGACCTGCGTGCGATCTTCAATGTCGATTCATCTCAGAGCGGACTTGGCGAATACCTCCAGCAGGCCCGTATTCACCTCGAAGAGATGACCCACGCGCTGCGCCACTACGCTGAAAGGATAGTCTTCGACCCTCCGAGGCTCGCCGCGGTGGAAGAACGGCTCGCGCTCCTGGGCAAACTAGCCAAGAAGTATGGTCCGAGCGCAAACGAGATGCTGGCCAAATTGGAAGAACTCCACAATATGGCCGGTGAGAGCGAGGAATCAAACCTCCGGGAAGAGCAACTGCAAAGGGAAATCGAATCCCTGCGCGCCGCCTACCTCGAGAGGGCCGGCGATCTTTCGCGCAAACGTCACGAGGCGGCGGCAAAGTTGTCCACGGACGTTTCGCGCAATCTGGCCGATCTCGATATGCCACAGGCACGCTTCTGCGTGCGCTTTTCCGGGGAAAACGAAAATCCTCCCTTATTCTCTCCGACCGGTATAGACCGGGTAGAGTTTCTGCTCTCGGCAAATCCGGGGGAAGACTTGAAGCCCCTGGTCAGGGTAGCCTCAGGAGGGGAGCTCTCCAGGATCCTTCTGGCCCTCAAGAGCCTTCTCGGCAGAAAAGAAGAAGCTGAGACGCTCATCTTCGATGAGGTTGACGCGGGAATCGGCGGCCGCGCGGCTGAACTTGTCGGGGTTCAATTAAACAAGCTCTCCGAGAGGCATCAGGTCATCTGCATTACTCACCTTCCCCAAATCGCCTGCTACGGCAAATGGCATTACCAGGTAAGCAAGCAGGCCGAAGGAAACGAGACCTCCACCACGATCCGAATGCTGACGGAATCGGAGCGCCCGGAAGAACTTGCCCGCATGCTGGGCGGGATATCGATATCCGAGAAGGTTCGCGAGCATGCAAAAGAGCTTATGAATCGGAGTTTGGAAGCCGGAGAGAGGATCACGGGCGACGGGTGAAAATTAGTTTTTAGTCTTGAATTGACTCAAGACTAAGAACCAACAACTGGAAACTGCTTTTATGCCTGTTCTGGCAGATGCTGAAAAACGCTGCAGGGCCCTTTTTCCGGCGGGCAGCTTTCACCTGACCGCCCCGGCCGGTTCGGGCAAGACCTTTTTGCTGGTCGCCCGGTTTCTTCGCCTGCTGGGACTTGTAGACCACCCCCGTCAGATCCTGGCGCTTACCTTCACCAACAAAGCGGCAGCCGAGATGCGTGAAAGAGTAAGGAGCTGTCTCGGTCGGGCAAAGAAAGGCGAGGAGGCCGAAAACGACGCGGAGACCGAGCTGCTCGATTACGCCTCCAAAGCGCTCGCAGCACACAGCAAGCTCGAAGAGCTGCTGCTTGCCGGCGAAATTCTCCACATCCGCACTTTTCACTCCTTTTGCTACGCAGTTGCATCCCAGGCGCCGTTCGAAGCTGGAATCGCCCCAGGCTCCAGTCTCATGGACGAAAACGAACAGGAGTTCTTCCTCCACGAAATCGTTAATGAAGCCCTTAAGCAAATCGCCTCCCGCGAGGAAGGCGATGCGGCCCGGCAGGCCCTCATCAATCGTCTTCTTTATTTGAATAATTCCTGGCGGACCCTGGCGAACGAAATGAAGGACCTTGTAAGACGAAGAGAAGGGCTGTTTGACATGGTGCGGGTCCTCAGCCGCGACCGGGCGTCGGGCTATATTTCGGCCAGGGTTCGTGAACTGGCTGAAACGGAACTGAACGCACTGAAAGCAGAGTTCCAATCCTGCGATCTCGGGCGGCAATGGGCAAGCTTCCTGGAGCAGACCGGGAACGCCGGCGCACAGGCCGCGCACGCTCTTCCCACCGACATTCCGGGGGCGCAGTGGGAAGCCCTTCCGCAGTGGATTTGCATGGCGAACACTTTTCTCACTAAAGACGGTGACATAAGGAGGCATCTTGGACCAAAAAGCGGGTTCTACAACGGATTCGCCAAGAGCGTGTGGGGCGACGCCATTCAGAACATCCCTCCCGAAACCGCTCAGAGACTGAATCAGGTCCGTCAGCTTCCCACGCACGACGCGCCGGTGACGGACCCCGATACGCTCTGGGACCTGGTTGTTCTGTTACATTCGGTCCTTGAAATCTATGACGCCCGGAGGCGCGCCAGGAAGGCGCTCGATTATTCCGCCCTCGAGCTGGCTGCTTTGCGCCTTTTTGATGCGGCCGCCCCTTCCGACCTTCAGTTGGTGCTTGACCAGCAGATTCGGCACATACTGGTTGACGAGTTCCAGGATACAAGCCGGCAGCAGTGGGAGCTTTTGCGGAAGTTGTGCACCGGCTGGTCGGATGGAGACGGGCGCACCCTCTTTGTGGTTGGCGACCCGAAGCAGTCCATTTACGGTTTTCGCAAAGCGGAAGTGAAGCTGTTCCTGGACGCCAGGCTGGGGCTTCCTCTGGAGGGCGGAGAAAATATCAGCCTCGAGCCCATTGTGCTGGACACAAACTTCCGCTCACAGCCCCACTTGATCGACTGGTGCAACCGGGTCTTCGAAAACACGGTTATGGCCGAGCACAAACCCGAGTTCGACGAAGTCCCTTTCAGCCCGGCAAAACCCTCACCGACTACGCCCGTTCGTCCGGACCCCGCCCCGGTCGAGCTTGCCCTGTTCATGGAATGGCCTGACCGCCAGAGCGCAAGAGTAAGAGAAGCTCAATGGCTGGCGGGAAGAATCGCCCAACATCTCGTAGAAAACGGCCCCGACTCGCACACAGCGATCCTTCTTTTCTCGCGCACCCACCTGCCGGTCTACCTGGAAGCGCTCCAGCAAAAAAGGGTCCCGGTTCAAGTCAAGGAGGGTTTAAGGCTTTTGGAGAGGCCCGAAGTGTTCTACATGTGGCAGCTTTGCCGGGGAATAGTTCTGCCTCACGACGACCTTGCCTGGGCGGCCCAGCTTCGCAGTCCCTGGTTTTGCCTGGATTTTGACCGAATCCATGCCATATCGCGCGAACCACCCCTTCTCTGGGTGGAGAAAATCCACGCGTTTGCGGAACAGGACGAGCAAGTCAACTCCTTCAGGCAAGCCCTCACCGGCGCTTGGCGGCACGTCGGGCACGAACCGCTGGCCGACGTCGTAGAATCCGCCTGGCTGGAACTCGAAGGCGCACACATCGCGGCATCGAAGTGGGGGAGCCGTGGTCTAAACTGCTGCCGCCGTTTTCTCCAGATGCTCAGGGAGGCAGAACAGGGCGAACCGGTCGGCACTCTTGCACGTTTCGAACAACTGCTGCAGAAGGCCTATGAACCGGTGGACCCGGACACCGCCTGCTCGAACATAGTTCTTTCAACGGTTCATGGCGCCAAAGGGCTGGAATTCGACGCGATTTTCATCCCCTTCATGGACTGGAACCCGCAGGGGGGAAGAAGAGACCAGCCGCCCCCATACATGCTCGAACGGGCGCCCAAATCCGGAGATTACCTTCTGGCATCAAGACCCGACCGTCTGATGGGCGAAAAGGACCCGCTCTATGCCCTGCTGAGCCAACTGCATTCCAAACGGCAGTTGGGTGAGGCCAGGAGGCTCTTCTATGTTGCAGTTACGCGGGCGCGGCGTCAACTCGTCATGAGCGGTCTGGCAAAAAAGAAGGGAAGCTCTTTTTCAACAGTTGCGCAAAATCCCCTGGGCTGGCTCGGCAAACATTATGGGATCGATGAGCTGTGCGCAATAGACAGCATCACATGCCCTCAAGAAGCCGAACGCCCGGGCGCAGGCGAATGGAAAAGGTCCGCCCGTGGCGCGGATGGTTTTTTTGTTCAACTCGAACCCGATTCAGGCGCCTGCGAGGCTCACCCTCTCGCGAGCAGCCGGCCTGAATTCGCGCCGGCGGAATTCGAACGTGAGAAACCGGTTTTCACTGTTATCTCACCCTCCGAGCTGAGGGTCCCTGGGCGGGCCTGTCTCTCCGAGCCTGGAGACGCCGGGTGCGGCCCCTCCTCCCCTGCGGCCGCCCCCGAAAGGATTTCGACGCTCCGCGAGGCCTACGGCCCTGCCGCCTGCCCGCCGGACGTGTGGGGAACGCTCATTCACCGGCTCCTTGCTTATTTCGGCAAAAAAGGAGCGCTCCCCTCGGCCCAGAGGGCAAGCGCAACTCTCAGCCGGATTGGAATTGAGAGCTCCAAGTCGCTGGAAATAGCCAGGGACGCTCTTTCGGAGGTGAAATCATGCCTGGACGATCCATGGCTCCAGGCTTTCTACGGCGTTCCGCCCGAGCGCAGGAAAATCGAATGGTCTGCGGAGTGCGCACACGAGCGCGACTTACTCTATTCGGGGGTGATCGATCTTGCCGCCCAGATCGAAGGGAAATGGAACCTGGTCGATTTTAAGACGTCCAGGCCCATGGAAGGCGAGCGCATCGAAGATTTCCTGCAAAGAGAAATGGAGGCGCACCGGCCTCAAATTCTTGCATATTGCGAGATTTGGGCAAAGCTTACCGCAACGGATCCGACCCGCATAGACGCTTTCATTTTCTGGACGGCGCTACAGGAAAACAGGCGGATTTTGCTGAAAATCGGATACTAGATGTCCGATCCCGGATCAAAAACTCCTCATCGAGCACCCAATATCCGGCATTCCTGTCAGGGACTGCCCCCGCTTACAGAAGGCTGAGCACCGCAAGCAGATGTGCAGCCTCGCTCAAAGGCGCGTTCAGGTTGGCCCTGTGGTTGGCGAAAAATCCACTGAAACTGGAGTCGAAAACGATCCAGGGATTTATATTCTCGGCGATATGCAGCTCGTGCAGCACCTCATCCATTATGTCGGCCGCATGCATGGTGGCCAACTGGTTCTTGAATCCCACCCGGCAGACTTTTAGCATTTCATAATACACATGGGCCACGCCCTTGGCATAATAGAAGTAATCGTCCGACCTGTACCATCCAACCGGCATGACCAGCGTTCTGTTCACATTGCCAAGCTGGTCCTTATAAACCGAAAGCAACGCCACCAGTGTATCGCGGCGGTAGTAGAAACTCCGCTGGCCCTTCTCGAGTTTGGTTTTGAATTTTTTCAGGTGTTCAATCGCCTTGCTGTATGAACTTTCAGCGGATGGGAACCACCATGAAGTGGCGCTGATCATGAACTCATTGAGCGCCTGCTCCAGGTCCGGATCGTATGTATCGGCCTCGCCCAGCCTCGTAAGACTGTCTTTGAGTCGAAGCGTGGTAAAACGAACGGCTTCGAGAACCCCGAGCTGGTAGTTGTTCACATTATCGGTAATCCGGCAGATCAGGATGCCGTTAGGCCTCCAGCCCAGAATTCTGCCGTGAAGCTCGTGATCCATCAATTCTATTAACGTATCGACAAAAGTTACACCGGGAATCGAGGAAATCTCGGGAAGCTGACCGTGATCTTCCCCATGCTCCTGCGCGCCCGGCGCCGCTGCTTCCGGCGCGTGCGGCTGCGCTTTGGGCAGCCCCGCTTCCCTGGGCGGGGAGAGCGACTCGGCCCGCGGGCGCTCCTTTTCGTGAACGGGGGCTTTTTCCTGGGCTGCAGGCTGTTCGTCCTGATAGGCCTGCTCAGAAGGTGCCGTCTCTGTGAGCCCCAGTGTGGGTTTTTGGAGCGCTAACCCTGCCGTTGACACCCCGAAGACCAGCAGCAGGGCGATCGCAAGAAATGAAAAGAAAGCAAGAGGCCCCTTCACAGCCCATACGCAACAGCTTCGGGTCCTTTCGTCGTCAACTCCCATCGGGCAGCCTCCCTTATTCATCCGGTTCAACCATGTCTCAGAATTCCATATATGTCGCGCAAGCGTCGGCTGATTCCCACGCAGATACACTATGCAGCCGCGTGTTCCCGGTATTCAGCTTTGCAGAGAGCTTTTCAAATAGAAAACGGGCAACGTTTTCGGAAGAAGGATTGTTTTGGGAAAAGAAGGGAAGTTCATTCAGATATTTATGATCCACTTCCTCCAGGGCCTCTCTGGCCGCAGCTTTGACTTCCCCGAAATCAACAAGTATGCCGTTGCTCTCCAGAGATTCCCCCCGCAGAACTACTTCAATCTTCCAGTTATGTCCGTGCAGATTTTCACACTTCCCGCCAAAGTCCCTCAAATTATGCGCCGCAGCAAAACTGCCGATTACTTTTAGCTCAAAGAGTCTCTGGTTCAAAATCCGATCTCCTTCGCGGTCCCCGGCCATCTCAGAGCGGTGGGTTCACCGCAAAAGGAACGATGCCGCAGGACGCGTCAAATTGCCGAAAAAGCTCTTCTCATCAATGACTTAAAGACATTTACCCGAAGGGTTGATTTTTGTCAAACTCAATCGTGGAACCCTGCACGCTCCCCGGCATCCGCAAGCCGCATGCTGTGTTCAAGGCTCGCGCCATGACGGGGGCAAACAGACACGGGGCCAATACATCCGTCCGTGTGACGCCCTGAATGATGGGAATCCTATTGACTCAAGTTCCAATTTCATTTAGATATTACAGGTTCTAAGGCGGTGTAGCTCAGGTGGTAGAGCATACGGCTCATATCCGTAGCGTCCGGGGTTCGAAACCCTGCACCGCCATTTTTTCTCCAAGGGGATTCCGGATCGGGAATCCCTTTTCCTCGTTTGCCAGCATCCGAATCATCCTGTCTATCGTTGAAAAGCGATTTTCTCTTTTAAAATGAGGGGTTCCAGCCAAAAACACCCTTTTTTTTCTTGATAACCGGAGAATAATCCTTTAATAGTTTATGAGAATCCAATAAGACTGAATAATCTAAACCCGAACGACTCCTGGACCGGTGGCGCTGGAAGGAAAGGAAGTTTTTATGACGTTGACCAAGGCCCACATCGTCGAGAACTTGTTTGCCAAAAACATTTTTACTAAGACCGAATCAGCCCAGGTTATCGACACCCTTTTCGAGATCATAAAAAATACTCTTGAGAAGGGTGAAGACGTGCTGATAAGCGGATTCGGCAAATTCAGCGTGAAAGAAAAACACCAACGCCGGGGCCGCAATCCCCAGACCGGCGACCCCATCATTCTCTCACCCCGCAGCGTGGTTACCTTCAAGTGCTCCGGTGTTCTCAGAGAGAAAATCAACGAGGGTCAATAACCTTCCGATGGAATGGATATTCTCTTGAGCGGAGGATTCCCCTTTGAGACGGGGAAGGCGGGCGAAGGAGAACTGCCCGTTTCCTTCAAGACTCCTCCGACCTATGAAGATGCGGCTGAGATCCGGCAAAGCCTGAGCGGCCTTGTCGCTCTAAAAGAGAGGGCCTCACTGCTTTTCGATTTTTCCGGGGTCTAAAAAGTGGACAGGCCGGGAGCCATTCAAAACCGGAGCGGGAAGCGAAGAACCATGAAAAACACAAACGGGGAGAAACAAGCAGGAAGCAAGAAGAGGGAATGGATTTTTGCTCCCCGCCGCCTGCTCCCTGCTCCCCTGGAGATTGTGGGTATCGATCCCGGGAACGCTACTGCCGCCCGGCTGTTTGGGGCCACATTTTTCCAAGTCTCCTGCGCCGGATTATCACCAGATCGATTACCCTTACCAGCCTTCGAGCTGTGTTAAACCGTTTTCAGGGACGGTGCGAATTTGGCCCTCCAGCGCCACCGCCCCTTTCGACCGCGAACAGATGATTGTGACTTTCCCCTCCCTCAAGGTCCGCTTCCACTCACATTACAAATGGGTCAACACCCCCGGAAACATGGTCGCATACAATCTGATGCGCGATCTCTCTATTGAAAGGGCGTTTGAACATGTCGCACCGGCAGAAAATCCAATGCCTGCGGCATACGGGATAAGCGGACAGGTCTATCGGTTCGCTCTCGAAGAAAACGGCGCCCCCCCTCACACCATGCTTGACCTGGAAATCAGCCTCCGGCAAGAAAAACCTCGTAGCGTTCTTTTTTAAAAACATTTCCATCATCAGAACTCCTCCCTCACTTCAACCGATCCGAGCGAATTCTCTGCTGCAATGGCAGGCCTCGTTTCACAGCTCTCAACGGACCTGAGAAACGACCTGCGCGCAATTACGCAAGACAGCTCGCATCCAGCCGGCGACTGATATGCTCAACCTGCCGCTTAATCTTGTTGTCGTTCTCCATTCCCTTCGTGAGATCGTTTATGGCGTAGAGCACTGAACTGTGGCTCCGCCGGAATGACTTTCCTATCGATTCGAGCGACTCTGTCGTATAGCGCCGGCACAGATACATTCCGATCTTTCGAGCCGCCGCCAACTCTTTTCGCCTCTTCGATGACTTGAGGTCTTCCACCGCGATTTGAAAAGCAGAGCAGACGACCTGCTGAATATGGTCGATGGTCAGCTTGGGCAGCCGGTCGAGCATCGTCTCAGTCAGCTCGCGAGCAAGGTCCAGGGTAATCGGAAGGCCATGAATATTCGACTTCGCGATTATGCCTATCAGGCAGCTTTCCAGTCGCCGAATGTCTCCCGTCACCCGCTCGGCCATGTAATGAATCACTTCTGCGGGCAGATCGGCGTTTTCGCTTGACGCCTTCTTTCGAAGAATCTCCATTCTGGTATTGAAGTCAGGCGGTCCGATCGGCGCGACCAGGATGCCGCTCAGCCTGGACTGCAGTTCGTTGGTGAGTTTCGGAATGTCCTTTGGAAAGGTATTCCCTGTGTACAGGATCCTCTTCCCGCGATCCATCAACTCGTCCAGTGTATAAACCAATTCATTCTGCACTTTTTCCTTGCCGCTCAGAAACTCAACCTTTTCAAACAGCAGCACGTCACACTCGGTTCGAAACTTCGTTTTGAAATTCTCTATCTTGTCGTTCTTGAGTGAATAGATCATCTCGTTTGCAAACTGTTCCGCCGTTACGTAATGAACTCTCACCTCGGGCGCTTTCCGGCAGATATGGCTGCCGACCGCATGTGCGAGGTGGCTTTTCCCCAGCCCCGTCTCGGAGAGAATATAAGCCGAATTGTTGTAGAGCTGCCTGCCGTGGGCCATGCCCGTGGCGGTGGCGAAGGCCAGTTGATTTGACGATCCCACCACAAATTGGTCGAAGGTGAATCGGGGATTAAAAACCGGGCCCGCACGCTTAATAAGGTCGCTCATTACGATCTGCCTGGGAGGTTCAGCCTGGGGCGCATAACCTTCCAGTTCTTCCGGATCGGGCGCCGCGCTGAGAATCTGATACTCTAACCGGCCCACCAGGGGGTAAAACTCCTGCACGGCCCGCAACAGCTTAAGCTCCAGCTTCTCCCTGATCCACTCGATGTGAAACCGGTTCTTGCACCCCAGTGCTACCGTTTCATTTTCCAGCCCGAGGAATTCAATCGATGCAACCCAAAGGTCGTACTGCCCCTTTGACAGGCACGATTGAAGCTTTCTCTTGATTTCCTGCCAGTTCTGCTCCATAAGTTTTTCGCCCGTTCCCCGAAAGAACAAAACAGCTCTGATGCAGGGCGCACGCGCCCCCCCGCGCATACGCCCCATCTTGAAAAAAACCCGGTGCTGAAATGAAATGGAATAGAAAGATTTGAACCCCGGAAAGATGTTACCTTAAGCCCCCCAGTTGTAGGCGCCAGTTTTAGTGAATCTTCGCTGATTCGTCAAAGTTGATCTCCCCAGTTTTGAGGGAGAAACACGAAACCAAACCAGGAGCGAGAAATACATCGGGATAAACGGATGTTAGGCTGCACGAATATCTAAGTCACTGAAAGTAAAGGACAATTTCTGAAAAATCTTTTCCTTGTAAAATCAAAGGCATCCGTCAATCCTGTCGGGCATTCGTAAAAGCGGCACAGGTGGCAATCTTCCTTTTTCTATCTTTTTCGTAAAATTTCGTTAAATGCGCGCCAAAAAATCGGACCCCCAAACTTGGACGGACGCCTTCAACCAAGGGTTGAGCTTAACCTCTCCCGGTCATTCTTATTACGTCCGCTTGACGTATGCTCGAGAGTTTCTCTATAATTCAACTCAAGCATCAAACATGTCTGTCCCAGATCGATCCTTCCTGTCCGAACCAACAGCGCCGGAGGAAGAGCCATGTCCGTAAGATCTGCCAGTTCTTGCCGATGTTTTTCGTTTTTGGCGGTTTTTGTGCTGATGTTGCTTTGCCCTGCCGGGTTGAGGGCCGGGGAAGCCTCATCGGCTATGATCCACGATCCGGTTGTTGCCGGGACATGGTACCCTGGAACAGCTCCGGAACTGAGAAAACTGGTCGAAGAGTATTTAAGCCATGTTCCAGGGCGCGATTCAAAGAGCCAGACAGTGGCGATCATTTCGCCTCATGCCGGATACATTTACTCGGGCCAGGTCGCCGCACATTCCTTCAAGACCGTCGAGGGACAAAAGTTCGATTCGGTCATCGTAATCGGCCCGAGCCACTATGTGCCGTTCAGGGGTGTCGCCACTTACGACTGCGCAGGATTCCGCACTCCGCTCGGAGTCATTCCTCTGGACAGCGAATTGATTGCCGCTCTTTTGAAGCGCGAATCTCGCATAAAGGATTTGCCGGGCGTTTTCCGGCAGGAACATTCTCTGGAAGCTGAGCTTCCTTTCCTTCAGGTCGTTTTGCCCGGTTTCAAACTCGTTCCGCTCGTTATGGGAGATCCCGACATCACCACATGCCGCTGGCTTGCAGAGGCGATAGCAGAATGCGCAAAAGGCAAATCGGTGCTGATAGTGGCCAGTTCGGACCTCTCCCATTATCACTCCTATGATGTGGCGGCTGAAATGGATCAGCGGCTGCTGCAGAAAATCGGCGCAATGGATATCGAGGGGATCGACCAGTGCCTGAAGGGCCGAAAATGCGAGGCCTGCGGCCAGGGACCGATAATGGCGGCGATTCTTGCCGCAAAGAAGCTCGGCGCCGACCGGTGCGACATTCTGAAATACGCAAACTCGGGGGATGTTACGGGAGAGAAAATGTCTCCCAGGGGGGTGGTTGGGTACGGGGCCGCTCGTATTTCGAGGCCTTTGGCCGACCGGGACAGGGACCAGGCGGAGAAGAAAAAGGCCGGAATCGACCTTGGCCTGACCAAAGAAGAGCGGGCGGAACTGCACGAAATCGCCCAAAAGGCCATAAAAACGAGACTCACCTCCGGCGCATCCGTATCGGGCGGCGTGGAGACTGCTTCGCCCAGGTTGAAGGAACCCCAGGGGGCGTTCGTCACACTATACAGTAAAGGAGAACTGCGCGGCTGTATCGGACAGATAGTCGCCAGAATGCCGCTTGGAGAGGCGGTCGCAGCAATGGCCCAGGAGGCCGCGTTCCGGGACCCGAGGTTTCCGCCGGTCCGCTCCGAAGAACTGGACGATTTAAAGATCGAGATTTCAGTGCTCACCCCTTTGCAAAAAATTGACTCCACCGAAGAGATCGAGGTCGGCAAGCACGGAATCGTGATAGTCAGGGGCGGATCGATGGGCCTTCTGTTACCCCAGGTGGCGACAGAATACAACTGGGACAGGAACGAATTCCTGGAGCATTGCTGCCTGAAAGCCGGCCTGCCCAGAAATACCTGGAAGGAGAAGGGAACAGAGATCTATATCTTTTCGGCGGATGTTTTCTAAGCTCGATCGCAGATCAGCGCGAGCACGGCAGGGATTTTTTCCTGCTTTGTCGTGACTGAGTCCAGGCCTGCATAACAGAGTGTCAGATATCTTGCTTTCATCATTCCGGCAGGGTTTTTGAGCCGGAATCCAGGGGGCGCCATGAATAAGCAACCCGCTGTCTACATTTTGGCGAGCAAAAGAAAAGGCGCCCTCTCTATTGGTGTGACTTCAAACCTCGTAAAGAGGATTTGGGGAGCATAGAAATGATCTGGTAGAAGGATTTACCGAACGCTATGGTGTTCATAACCTGGTTTGGTATGAACTGCACGAGAGCATGGAGTCCGCTATTCAACGTGAGAAGCGATTAAAAGAGTGGAAGCGAAGGTGGAAAATGCAGATGATCGAGAAGGCGAACCCCGATTGGGAGGACCTGTACCATAGAATCGTTTTACTGGATTCCGGCTTAAAACATGCCTGAATGACGAACTCGATTGGGCGCGTCAATCGCATTACCGGACATTTAATTGTGCGGGCTTACACCAAGGGGACTGCAAATGAATATGTTTGTCACTAAACCCTGCAATTTGGACAGGCGGAGCTTTCTGAACGGTTGTTTCCGTTGCGCCCTGCTGTGCGCAGGGTCGCAGGTCTTTTCATTGAGCGCTCTCACTTCCGGGTCCGACGCCCAGGAAATCACAAAAGGGCTGCCCGGGCGCAGGCTCTCACCCTACTTTACTCCGCTTGCTGATAAACGCGTGCGTTGCGAGCTTTGCCCGCGACAGTGTGAGACCGGGGACGGAGAGCGCGGATATTGCCGGGTCAGGGAAAACAAGGACGGGAAGTATTATTCGCTTGTCTTTGGAAATCCATGCGCAGTGCACGTTGACCCGGTGGAAAAGAAGCCCTTTTTCCACGTGCTGCCATCCACCCGGTCGTTTTCCATTGCTACAGCCGGGTGCAACTTCGACTGCAAATTCTGTCAAAATTGGGAAATTTCGCAGGCCAGCCCGGACGACACCCTGAACTACGAGCTGTCTCCCGAGCAGGTGGTCAGCAGCGCATCCCGTTTTCAATGCGCCTCGATAGCCTCCACTTACGTCGAGCCTACCATTTTCATGGAATACATGATCGAAATTGGAAAACTGGCCAGGAAAAACAAGATCCTGAACGTCATGCACTCAAACGGCTATGTGAACCCGAAGCCCCTCGAGGACCTCAGCGGCTGCCTGGATGCGGCCTGTATCGATCTGAAGGGTTTTACCGAGACGTATTACAGGGAAATTACCGATGGGACCCTCGGGCCCGTTCTGGAGACACTCAAATATCTGAAGCGCCGGGAAATCCACACCGAGATAGTCAATCTGCTGGTTCCAGGCAAAAATGACGATATCGATCAAATCGGGGCAATGAGCAGGTGGATCAGGAATGAACTGGGACCGGACACGCCCCTCCACTTCTCCCGGTTCTATCCTCTCTACAAGCTTAAAAGTATCGAACCCACCCCAGTATCTACCCTCGATGCGGCCTGGAAGAGGGCCAAAGACGAGGGACTCAACTTCGTTTATATCGGCAATGTTCCCGGCCACACGGCTGAGAATACAATCTGCCCGGGGTGCAAAAAGCCGGTAATCACCCGTACGGGATTCAACGTGACTTCCATTTCTCTCAAAGAGGGCAAGTGCGCCGGGTGCGGCAGACAAATACCCGGAATCTGGAGCGCCGCCTGATCAGCTTGTCCGGTTTTTCAATAGTGTGGCGCCGGCCGCCAGACAGCCAAACCCAAGTGTTAATAGAGTCTTAGGAATTCCAAGCACGGGGAGAAAGAAAAGAGAGCCAGCCACCGCCCCCGCTGAGGCCCCGATCAGGTCGGCCGCATAAAGGCCCGCCCCTGGCGCCTTCTCCGTGCACGCAACCGCAGCAGAAAACTGCCCGCCGCCAAACATCCCGGCAAGAAAGGCCAACGCCGAAAACAACAGCAGCATAGAAGCATGTCCCAGGTTATCGAGCACCGAACCCCGAAAAACGGAAAACAACAGATAAAGCGCACCCAGGTAAGCAGCAAGACCAATCTGGATCATGAACAGGCGGTGGACGCCTCTGCCCCGCAAGGTCCCTGCAAGCGCGCTCCCCGCTGCCAGCCCGGCCATAAAAAGTGAGATTATCAGGGCCATCTGCCTGTAAACAGAACCCTCTATTATCTGATAAACAAGCAAAAGCACCACTTCGATAACTATGAGCACCGCCCCGCAGACTGCTGTATTGAAAGCTACCACCGAACTGGGGCCGCCTTTCGCAAGCAACACTGAAAGAAGGACGAGAAAAAACGCTCCGAAGCCCACCAGAACAGAAGAAGCGGCGCCTCCGGAAATAAAACCGAGAAACCGGCCGGCGGCCGGATGTAGCTGAGCGCCCCACAAACCGAGTCCATACAAGTAGCAGACCGGTTCGAAATCTCTGTTTATCTTCGCCGGCGTGCCTTCGCGGATGATCGACTCCATGTACGCCAACCGGATGGGGTTAAAAAGATCCAGAAGATAGAAGTCCCGCACGTACCTGAGGTCAAGGCGCCTAGCGAGCATGCGGTCTATCAATACCTGCGGGTCTGCGGCGAGTCCTGCGCCATCCTGTGATGCTATGAAACGAACGTTCTCGCCCGGCAGGATCAGAACGCGCCCGAAAACCTCCCGCAGAGTCGCATAAAGCGATTTGAGCAGAACAGCCTCCCTCGGCCCGATTATGTCCGGCGCCGCAGGGACCCCGAAGGAAAACAAACCCCCCGGGTTCATCAGCGATTTTATCCGGGCAAAGAACTCCACCGTGTAAAACCGGTTCATCTCGGCATTTACAGGCTCCCCCGCGCTAAGAAGAATTACATCGTAGCCTATTCCTGCCTCCCCTCTGAAACGCCTGGGATCCACGCGCCACACCCGGACGCGCCGGTCGCCCCCCATTTCCATGAGCGAAGGGTGCAGAACGGCCGCTGTAAACGCCGTTGCCTCCGCATCGGGCTGAACGCAGTCAACACTCTTGATTCCGGGATGGCTGGCGACTTCGCCCAGCAACTCCGGTGAATAATCCCCGATCACAAGGACCCTCTCAGGATCAGGGTGCTCAAGAAGCGGCAGATAAGCAGCCGGTTCGGCGCTCTGCGGGTCAGGGCTGGAAAAAAGCCAGAGTCCGTTTGAAAATAGCGAGAACTGACCTGAATTGAACAAGAATACCAGATTGCGGTAGGCAGTGTCCCTGGATTTAAAGAAGGTTTTTCCCCACTGCAGACGACGTGTAAGGAGGTCCACCCAGTCTGAATAACCAAATAAGACACATGCTGCGATGAGGATTGCCGCCAGAAAGAGCGAGCACAGAACCTTCCCCTGGTATTTCAACCCTGCGCCGGCCACCATGGCGCCGGCAAGCAGAAAGACAATCAGCGAAAGACTCCCGGCAAAGGAAGGGTAAAGCGGAAGGAGGATGAAATAGAAGACCAGCCCGCCGGCACCCGCCCCAAGCGATTCAGCCAGGTACACGGAGATCGATCTTTCCTCGCCTTTTGCGCCGGCGCGACGGAGTTCCCAGGCCAAGGCAAACAGAGCGCCCGACAAAAAACATATGGGGGCCGCCGCGCAAAACCCTATTGCCAGCATCATGCCCGGTGAAAGCAGCTCCCCCGGCGGGATCGACCAGAATGCCCTTGCAGCGCGAATCCAGACGATTGTCGCCGGAAGAGCAGCGCAGAAGAGAGCGAAACCTGCAAACAGAACTTTAAAGCCGGGCGCTTTTTTCCTGCAGACGCGTCCGGTCAGGCCGCTTCCCGCCGCCGTACACAAAAGCCAGCACGCAAGGATAAGCCCGGTTGAAAGCTCGTTGCCGTAAAAAATTACGAGCAATTCGCGAATCACCAGTATCTGCCCAATGGAAGCGGCAAAACCGGCCATAAGCATCAGCACAGCTATCCGGACTGCCATACTTGAGTAACGTCTTTTCCCGTGTTGTATCCAGAAGGCGCAAAGCACCCGTTGACGGTTGTCATCATAAAAGCTTTTCAGATATCCGAAAACCGCCTTTTCAGAGGCAGACAAGCGCGCTTTAATTTCTGATTTCCCGCGAGCGCTCAGCCAGCTTTTTTTCAAAACCGATCATTACCAAAAAACCGGCCAGAAACAGGGCGCAAACCCCCTGGATGGGATGTTCGGCAATCTGGTGAAAACCGGCGCCTCCAATTATAAACCCCGAAACGATTTGAATTATACCGGTCATGGGAGTCCTCCTCCGCCCAGAAGGAAAGCAACTTTTGTTCCAATCAAGGCAGAAGACCAGGATTCCAAGGCGGACCTTTTCTGCCGTTCTTCACTAAGCAACCAGAAATATTGAAATAATATACCACTGATTGACCTGGTGATCAAATCCGGTGCCGGGCTTTAGCGCCCTATAGTTTTTGAATAATCAATTTCTAAGACCCGAACTCTAACGATATTTCGTAAAATTCACGAAAGAAGAAGAAATCAGCGATCAGCTTATAAATTACGTCATGGAATTCAAAGCTGAGGATTTGCACGGAAGCCAATCGGTCGCACTTTCTGACAAACACGTCATCTACTTGAATTTAATTGGCATTTATTTTGGAATGATTACATTTTTATAAAATGTGTGCGTTTCATTAACGCTCTCACGTTTTCAAGACCGAACATAAAGGAGGTTGCCATGAAATATTTTGTGGGGCCGGTTTTAGTCAGTTTCTTTCTCCTGTTTGGGTCGGCCGTGGCCAATGCTGAGCCCACCCCCGGAGAAATCGGCCGTATCGAGGCGGCGACTCGAGTTTTCGATGAAATGCCTGCATGGGTTCCGGCCTACGTTCTCAAACACGCGAAGGGGATAGCGGTCATTCCAGGCGAACTCAAAGCCGGTTTTGTCTTCGGCGGTGAAGCTGGGGGTGGAGTGATCGTGTCTCGCCTTCCGAATGGAAGTTGGTCTCCGCCCGCTTTCATCTCCATCGCGGGTGCGAGCTTCGGTTTCCAGATCGGGGCAGAGGCAAGGGATATTGTCCTGATTTTCAACACCGCCAGGAGCATGGATTTTATTGAGAATGGAAGGATCAGACTGGGCGGCGATGCTTCGGTGACGGCCGGGCCTGTCGGAGCAGGTACTGGAGTTACAACCGACGTCCCGGAGGTATACTCATATATAAGGAGCTCCGGGGCTTTCATCGGAGCAACGGTGGAGGGGTCCCTACTAGCGTTTGATTTCAACGCCAATCGTGACCTTTATGGCGTTGCCGACCCACTGAAAATGAAGGTGAAGGCGAAAGCAATTCCGCAACCGGCCCGAAGATTCAGTTGCGCGGTCGCGCGAGCCACCGGCGCCCCGAAAAAGTATTGTAGCTGATCTGCAGGTGAAGATAAAATCTTAGAGGCACTCGTGGGATGGGCGCGGCATTAACGCGCCTGTCCCCTTCCGGGAGATCGGTCACTCAGGCATATAGGGCAAATCTTCCAGCGAGGGCTGCAAAACATTAACTATCGCTTCGAGGGTTCCCTGAAGATCTTTTTCGGGGCAAATTCTTACCTCCCCGGTTTGTCTGATCTTTATTTCGACGTCTCCGGTCTTCTGGTGCTTCTGGCTGACCACTATTCTTACCGGGATTCCTATGAGGTCTGCGTCTTTGAGCTTTACGCCCGCCGATTCGTCGCGATCGTCGTAGAGGACCTCGTAAGAGGCGCTGAGGTTAGAGTATATCCGTTCGGCCATCTCGACAATCTCCGGCTTCCTGCCAAGCTGAGATATAAGGATGTGGAATGGAGCAACCGTAAAGGGGAATTGCATCCCGAAATCATCGTGCCATCTTTCGATAACCGACGCCATGAGCCGTTCGACCCCGATGCCGTAGCAGCCCATCACAACCAGGTTCGGCTCTCCGGAGCGGTCCAGGTAGGTTACGTCCATGGAGTCAGGGGCGGTGTATTTGGTTCCGAGCTTGAAAGTGTGCCCGAGTTCGATCCCGCGCCGCATCTCCAGATGAGCTTTGCCGCACGCTGCGCACAAATCGCCTTCGCGCACTTCAGCAATATCTGCGACCTCAGTCCACTCGAAGTCACGGCCTGGAAGCACGTTTTTCAAGTGCATATCCGGTTCGTTAGCGCCTGCGATATAGAGAGTCCGCTCAGTTATCGAGGTGTCGAGCACGGTTCGGACGCCTTCCACGCCGACCGGCGCCAGAAAACCTGCATAAAGCCCCTTTTCCGACAGTATCTTCTCGGGCGCATATTCCAGATGAATGGCCTTGAGATAGTTGGCAAGCTTTGTGGCCGATATGTTGAAGTCTCCCCGAACGACAGCCAGCACGAGGTTTGTATCGGCAACATAGGCTACGGTCTTCAAAAAATGCTCTTCGGAGGAATTGAAAAATTCCTTCAGGCCGGCGATCGTTTTCACCTCGGGCGTATGGACCTTATCCACAGGGGGCGGCGTATCGACGAGCTGAGTTCGTCCCGGTTTTATCCCGACCGCTTTTTCGGTGTTAGCCCTGTATCCACAGCCGGGACACACGACAAAGCGGTCTTCGCCGGTCGGGGATTCGAGCATGAACTCATGTGAGCCGGTCCCGCCCATGATCCCCGAGTCGGCCTCTATGGGCGCCGAATTCAGCCCGCAGCGGGCGAATATCCTCAGATAGGCGTTGAATATCTTTGGGTAGTAGCTGTCCAGGTCCGCAAAGTCGCGGTGAAAGCTGTAGGCGTCTTTCATGAAGAATTCACGCACCCTTAGCAGACCAGCGCGCGGGCGGGCTTCATCACGAATCTTCGTCTGAATCTGGTAGAGCATCACAGGAAGGTCGCGGTAAGAGCGCACGAACTGCTTTGCTATATCCGTTACGACTTCCTCGTGAGTCATTGCAAGCACAAATTCGCGGTCCCTGCGGTCTTTGAACCGGATCAATTCCTCGCCAATATCGAAATAGCGGCCCGTTCTCTTCCAAAGCTCCGCCGGATTGACGACAGGCATGGTGAGCTCCAAACCTCCAATCGCATTGAGTTCTTCGCGAATGATCCGCCTGATTTTTGTTGTTACACGATGTCCGAGCGGCAGGAGCGCATAGATCCCTGCCGCTACGGGATATATCAAAGAGCCTCGCAGAAGCAATACGTGGGAAGGGGTTTCCGCCTCTTTGGGCGCTTCGAAGAGAGTATGAATAAAGGCTTGCGAATAGCGCATCTTTCCACCTCGTTGTGCTTGGCATCCACCTGCGGTCCCAATCTCCACGCTCCGCGAGTTGTGGATACTACCATTTATCCATTTGGAGTCTCAAGGCCAAAAAATGCGCCAAGCCGGGGACAACCCCTCGTGTCACTCTCCTGACCTGCCTGGGTGAACAGTTGTCTTGCATCAAGAAAATCCTCGACATTTTGTTGAACGCCTTGCGAATTTTCGCCATCTTGTGTATATGCCTGCAGTGATTAATCCTATTGGCTTGGACGTACGAACCTGCCCGGCATGCTGGCAGGTTTTTGAACCATTACTGGAACGGGAGGGTGCTGTGGCGGGGAGCGGCGACAAGGGTCTCCTTGATGAACTGAAGGCAATGAAAGAACGGATGGAAGATCTGTTCATGAGTAGTTTCGAACCCGGAACCGGCGGGAAAGGCAAACCTCAAGAACCTGAGGATTGGGTCCCAATGAGCGACATTGTCGATTCCGGACAAGAGTTGATCTACTCGATAGACTTGCCAGGCGTTATGGAACATGACATCCAGGTTGAGTGCAAGGCGGACCGGCTGTTGGTTTCGGGGCTAAGAAAGAATGACTCGCCGGAAGGGCAAGCTTTTCGAGTTGAGAGGCCCTGTGGAGCATTTTCGCGGGTTTTCAAATTCCCCTGCCCGGTGGATGAAGACGGAATTCAAGCTGAGTTCAAAAAAGGTGTGCTCAGGATTAGCGTCCCCAAGAGTTCCCCGGAATGCCGAACGCATAGAATAGAGGTGCGCGAGGTTGAATAACGCCGCCGTTTGCGGCGAGGCTCATCCAACTCCCTATATCGAAAAGCAGGGAGCAATGAGGAGGCATTGAACATTGCTCCCTGCGGCTGCATCGAACTGAAAACCCTGACTTTCAAGTCCTTTCAGCAACGATCCGGATGTCCTTCTATGACCGGTTGCGCAGAACCTCGGCCTTCTTAGAGGTGAACATGCCCACGACGAACAGAACGCCGGCGCTGACAAAAA
>PLSV01000301.1 GCA_003165235.1 Syntrophobacteraceae bacterium | reverse complement strand
CCGCTCCTCAATCGCAAAATCCTCGACGTAGCCCAACTACGCCTGCGGTTTTGCTCAATCCTCGCGACCAAATCAATCTCAAATCCCGGCGCGATCCCTAAGAGGCTTATTTACGGACAAGCCCTAAATCACCCGCTGATCGATAAGCCGCAACGCCTTTCCTTCGCTTTTCGGCAGGCTGTTGGGTTCGACCAGCTCCACCTTCGGGGTGACAAGCAACTCGCTCTTCAAATCGCGGGCTATTCTTTTTCGGACGTGCTCCAACTTGCGCATGTCTTCAACGAATACCGACTCGGTCACCTCGACCCGAACGACCATATCATCGACGTTATTCTCACGCTTTAGGACGATCACGTAATTATTCCCGACCTCAGGGATGGTCATCAGCACCTGCTCGACCTGTATGGGGAAAACATTTACTCCCTTTATGATAAACATGTCGTCTGTGCGGCCCTGAATGCGGTCGATCCGTTTGTGAACGCGGCCGCATTCGCATTCTCCAGGCAATATCCGCGTGAGGTCCCTGGTCCTATAGCGCAAAATGGGCATAGCTTCCCGTCTAAGAGCTGTCAGCACGAGCTCGCCGTACTGTCCATCCGGCACGGGCGCCAACGACTTGGGATCGATAATTTCGACAAGGTATGCATCCTCCCATACATGCAGCCCATTCTGGCAGGGACACTCGAAGGCGACGCCCGGTCCGTTCATCTCCGAGAGACCATAACTATTATACACTTTTATGGCGTAAAAGTCCTCAAACCGCCTCCTGACCTCTTGCGAATAAGGTTCGGCCCCGACAAAGGCGATCCTGAGCGAAAGATCGTTTTGCGGATCGACCTTCATTTCTTTTATAACATCCATGAGAAGGAGCAAAAAACTGGGGATGATATGGATGACGTTGGTCGAAAAATCCCGCATTATCTGAATCTGGCGCTTGCTGTTGCCTGCGCCCGAGGGAATGGTCAGCATGCCGAGGCGCTCGGCCCCGTACTGAAAACCGAGGCCGCCCGTAAAAAGGCCGTACCCGCTCAGGTTTTGAAAAGTATCCCCTGGACGCGCTCCCGCCATGTACATGCAGCGGGCAAGCAAATCAGCCCAGAGTTCGAGGTCGGCTTTGGTGTAAAAAACGGCTATGGCCTGGCCGGTTGTCCCGGAAGAGATATGCATCCTGACGAGCTGCTCCCTGGGTTCGCACAGAAACCCGTAAGGGTAGCTCTCTCTAAGGTCCTGCTTTACCGTAAAAGGGATGCGGCCAACGTCGTCAAGGCTCGACGCCGACCCCGGATCAAAACCGATCTTTTTGAACTTTGCGTTGTAGAACATGGAGCGGCCGGCACGCGCCAGACACGATTTCAGCAGGCTGAGCTGAAGTTTCTCGATGCCGGCCCTGGTTAGAGTTTCAGCGGGCCTATCCCAGTATTGGGCATTATCTGTCATGATCTCAGTTTGAACCCTCTTCAAGCCCCGGATCGAATCGATCTTCAGGCTGTGTCACGCGCTGAACGCCAGGTTTTCGAAACGCGTATATGTGCTTATGTACGCCAGTTTAACAGTTTCACCGGAAGGGCCGTTTCTCTGCTTTCCGATTATGATCTCCGCAACCCCCGGTTCTTTGCAGGCATTCTTGGCGTAAATTTCATCACGATAGATGAAAGCGATTACGTCTGCATCCTGCTCGATGGCGCCGCTTTCACGAAGGTCGCTCAGAAGGGGCCTCTTGTCAGTGCGCTCCTCGACTTTTCGGTTCAACTGAGCGATGGCGATCACCGGGATATCCAACTCTTTCGCCAACCCTTTGAGCGAGCGGGATATCTCTGAGATTTCCTGCTCTCTGCGTTCCGCTGTCTCCCGGCCTCTCATAAGCTGCAGGTAATCGACGATGACCAGCCCAAGCCCCTGGTCCGACATTATTCTGCGAGCCTTAGCCCTGAGTTCCAGGGGAGAAATGGAAGGGGTGTCGTCTATATATATCGGCACATCCATAAAAAGCCCGGCAGCCTGGAGGAGCTTGCCGCATTCCTGCCTGCTCAGAAAGCCGGAACGAATCTTGTGGGAATCCACTCTGGCCTCCGAGCACAAGAGCCGCATCGCAAGCTGCTCCTTGCTCATCTCCAGTGAAAAGAAGCCCACCGGGACCCCGCTCTCCTTTGCGGCATTTCGGGCGATGCATAAGCCAAGGGCGGTTTTTCCCATACTCGGCCTGGCGGCGATGATGATAAGATCGGATTTTTGAAACCCTGCGGTCAGCTTATCAAGCTCCTTGTAGCCGCTTGGAACGCCCGTCACGGTCTCCCGGTACTCCTGGTAGCGTTCGATTGTCTCTATATTCTTTTTGATGACTTCCTTTAATGGAAAATATGAATTGCGAATTTTGCGTTCCGCAATACTGAAAATGGCGGCTTCGGCGCTGTCCAGGACTTCTTCGGAGCTTTTTCCCCCTCCATAGGCAAACGATATGATTTCGTTTGCAGACTGGATAAGCCGGCGCATAACGGCTTTTTCGTTGATGATCTTTGCATACGCGGCGACATTGGACGAGGTAGGCATCGCATCCGTAAGGGCGGCGATATACGATGCCCCGCCTACGCTTTCCAGTTGCTTGCGCTCCTCGAGGATGTTCGTAACCGTCAGGATGTCGACCGGTTCGTTCCGTTCGAAAAGGTCCTGAATTGCCGTGAAGATCAAGCGGTGGGATTCTTTGTAGAATTCGTCGCCCTTCAAGACCTCGAGGGCCGATGGCAGGCCGAGGCTGTCCACCATGATCCCACCCAGCAGCGATTGTTCAGCCTCGATCTGCTGGGGTGGAATTTTGCGGAGTTCCGCTGAGAGGTCCTCCATAGACTACTCTTCTTTTTCAATCACCACGCGAACAGTTGCGCTAACCTGGGCGCCAACCCGGACAGAAACGCTGAATTCCCCGAGCTGCCTGATCGGCTGTTCGATAACTATATCTTTCCTCTGAGTCTCGAACCCCTGCTGCTCGAGCGCCTTGGCGACGTCCGCCGCGCTCACCGAACCATAGAGTTTATTCTCTTCGGAAACTTTGCGGCGCATGGAAATGGTGACCGAATTCAGCTTCTGGGCATAGGAGAGCATCTGCTGTCGCAGTTTTTCACGTTTTTGCGCAAGAAGGCGCTTTTTATGTTCCAACTCTCGCACATTCTTGCCCGTGGCTTCCATCGCCAGTCCTTTGGGAAGAAGAAAATTACGGGCATACCCCGGCGCCACATTCACCTGATCGCCAATTTGCCCGATGGATTCGACAGTTTCGGTCAATATCACTTTCATTCTTAGACTCCTCGTATGATACCCTTGCACAGTACCATACCGAAAAAAAAATAACCACTTTGCATCGTGTGAGCGCGTAGCGGGCAGGCCGACCGCGCGACATACCCATCTGGCGAGTTGTGCGTTCGCGAGAGGCCTGATGAGATGAGCCGGCAGGCTCATCCAGAATACATCATAACCGAGTATGGAAGCAAGTCGATTGCCCGGCCTCTTGGGCAGGGCCTCACGCCGGTTCTTTTTTCGGCTTTCGAAAATCGAACCAGACGTCAAAAAGCCCTAAGGCCGCCGTGGCCATCGATGCAAACTGCTGCAGAAACACCACCGCATAAACGAAGCCCTTCACGTAACCGGGCAATTTCCATCTTTCAAGATAGAAGGCCACGATTGCAACACCCTGAAGAAAATAGATGGTCCCCATAACGATAAGTAAATTTATCGCGGCCAGTTTCAAATCGCCCACAGGCAAAAGTAGTGTCAGGCCCCCTGCTATGACGAACCAGACGATAAATTCCGGGGCTTTCCAGAGGGTCAATTTCTCACGGACGCAATACTCAATGGCCGCGGCCCGGCAATACCTGAGCGAAATGAGCAAATTGAGCCAGGAAACTGTGAGAGTGCAGGCCACAAGAACCCCTGGTATGATTCTCACTATCAGCGGAACGGTCTCAAGGAGTTTGCTCTCCAGTTCATGGGTCTCCGGCGAAGAACTCCCAAGCTGTTTCAGGGCGGCCGATATTGCGCCTCGAAGGTCCTGCTCCATCAGCCCAACCATCTCGCCCTTTGTCTCGGTGAATGCCACCATCACAAACAGCCCGGCCATCCCGATTACAAACAGACTGCAAATCCCGATTATCTTCTCGGTGGACCATTGCCGTCTGAAACCGTATCCCATGAGAGCGCCCATGCCGATCAGGGCCAGCAGGTAAGGAATGCTGTCTGACAGGTCCAGCAGGTAAAGAATCAGCGAACCAATGATTGCTGAGAAGCCCGGCACGAGCCAGGCATTTGGAAACCCCCATCTGATAACAGCAAGCACTGTTGGCGCAGGAGTCAGCATGCCGGGAAAAAATCCGACCAGCGGCACAAAGTTGATCGAAAGAAAAAGGCCAACCGTCAGTACGATCAGCAACAAAAGCTCTTTTCCCGCAGATCCTGGCCGCAAGACCGGCAAATCTCCCTGGGGCGCATTCATTTTTCTTAGGGAGTCACCCTGCTAAAGCATGTGTATGGCGGTATATGGCAGAAGTGCAATCTGGCGCGCCCTCTTTATGGCAAGAGTGAGCACGCGCTGATGTTTTGCGCAGTTGCCCGATATTCTCCTCGGAACTATCTTACCACGTTCTGTCACAAAGTAGCGGAGCGTCTTCGAGTCTTTGTAATCAATTCGCAGATCCGAATCCACGCAGAAACGGCAGATTTTACGCCGTGCAAATGTGCGCCTCTTACGCCTGACAGTCATCATATTTGCGCTCTCTTTCCATATCTTTAATATTTTCGGATCTCTTAGTCTTTACTCTTCGTCCTTGAGACCTTCATCTGCAAAATCCTCGGGCATCTCCTCTTCTTCTCCCCCACCCAGAGGGACCTCAGAGGATTCCTCATCCTCGACGAAGGGGACAACGGCCGCCTGTGCTCTGCGCTCCCTTTCTCTTTCAGGGTCGAAGCGCTCTTCGAGCATAACGGTGATAAACTTGAGAATACGATCGTCGATTCGCAGGTTTCGTTCCAGTTCAGCCACAAGCTGGGATCCGCCGGCGTATTCCATCAGCACGTAGAGTCCGCGGGTGCGCTTCCGGATCGCATAGGCCAGCTTTCTTTTACCCCATGGAACAAAGGTGAGCACCTCTCCTCCATTCGAGGCGATGATTGACTGAACTTTGTTGTCAAGAGCTGAGTTTGTTTCGTCAGGCAGGTCTGGATCGACAATGAAAAAAGTCTCGTACTTACGCATCGGATCTCCTCTCGGGTTAAAGGGCCCCCTCACGCTGGAAGGAGCAAGGAGTTTGGATAAACAGAACTTATCTTGATATCACCTTTCTTCCCACTGGTCAAGAAGAGCTTTTGGGCGCAGCAGAGCTTTTTCATTTCATATACCATTAATTCGGGCATTTTTGACCAATAAAGATATATAATAGCTTCATGTCCGGCCTGACTCCATAGACCAGGGGTTCGTCCCCTGAATACGCCCAGGAGGCTTTTCATGAAAATCGGCTGTCCGAAAGAGATCAAGAACCAGGAATTCCGAGTGGGATTTATCCCCGCTGCTGTAAAGGCCTACGTCGATTGTGGGCATCAGGTATGCGTCGAAAAAGACGCCGGCGTCGGGTCGGGAATACCGGACCGGCAATACGAGGAAGCGGGAGCACGCATTTGCCCGACGGCTCAGCAGGTTTGGGATTCCTCAGAGATGATCGTCAAAGTCAAAGAGCCTCTTGCCGCAGAATACGATTTCATGCAGCCCGGGCAGCTTATCTATACATATTTCCACTTCGCGGCCAATGAGAAGCTCACCCGGGCTTGTCTGGAAAAAAAGATAACAGCCCTCGCCTATGAGACGGTGCAAAAACCTGACGGGTCGTTGCCTCTGCTCAAACCGATGAGTGAAGTCGCCGGAAGGATGGCCCCCCTTATGGGGGCCTTCTACATCAGCAAGATGTTTGGCGGCCGGGGGCTGTTGCCGACCGGGGTTCCGGGAGTCGCCCCCGCCTGCGTGCTGATAATCGGGGGCGGCACAGTTGGAAGCAACGCGGCCAAAGTTGCTGCAGGACTTGGCGCCAGGGTGACCCTGCTGGACGTAAACCTGGATACCCTCGAGCATCTGGGCAATGTCATGCCGTCAAACGTTTCTCCAATTTACGCGGACGCCTACACACTCGACAGGGGCCTCAGAGATGCGGACATCGTGATCGGGGCCGTTCTAGTGACCGGCGCGAAAGCCCCTAAAATAATAAAGCGCAGCCACTTGGGCATCATGAAACCAGGATCGGTTATCGTCGACGTCGCAATAGACCAGGGAGGCTGCGTGGAAACCTCCCGGCCAACGACCCACATCGATCCCGTATATACGGTGGACGGCGTAATTCACTATTGCGTCGCCAACATGCCGGGCGCTTACGCCAGGACGTCGACTTTCGCCCTCAGCAACCGTACGGGGAAATACGGCCTCCGGCTGGCTAACCATGGGCTGAAAACTGCCTGCCTGAACGAATCGGCGTTAATGAACGGACTTAATATGCACAAAGGCTATATTACCTACAAGCCGGTGGCGGAGGCGCTGGGCCTGGAACAGTTTTATAAACCGGCGCCGGAAGCCCTTGGCCGCCTCGCTCAAAAAGATGAAAGATAAACTTCCCATCCTGCACTTTTGGGCCGACCCGGCGGACGCCGAGAAACTTATTCGGGGGCTTGCCGAGACAGGGGTCAATTTCGAGGCGAAGCTCGTGAAGACGCACGCAGAATATGTATCAGCCCTTGTTAAGGCAAAGTTCGCTCTTATTATAGCGGATGAACGGGCCGTTACCGAAGGGTCGAGTGCTGAGGACCTTTCTCTTTTTCAAATCGCCGAGCAGATTACGCCAGGGACCCCGTTTGTGCTCCTCTATGACCCGATGGACCCTGCGCCTGAAACCGCTGACAAGGCGCTAAACTTCTGGACTTTATCGCGAAAGGACCTGCACCTGCTTAACAGTCTCATTCACCGCGCAATCAAATCCGAATCGGAAGCCTCCAGACGCGTCGAATTCTGATCCGGTGTTTCGACGGCTTCAGAGGCTTCACCACAAAGCCGGACGGCAGAAGGATTTAGGACTTGCCCGCCATTGACGATTACTATATGGTATATCGTAAAATGTACGTTTAATTCCCGGCTCCGTGGGGGTGTATTTTTCAGTTTGGACGCAGAACCATCGCGGTTCCTTTTCTCCTAATATGAGGGGGGGGAGAACTCGAGAATGTTTATGTCCGACCGTATAAACCGGATAAATGCCGCAATCGACAACCATATCCACGTCTGGTCTTCTGTTCCATCTTTCGCCCCGCTTGCTCGGATTCTCCAAAATGACCGGGAGATACTCGTAGAAAAGCTTCTGACCCTGACCGCCCGAGGGGTCCCAAAAGGCCAGAACGGACGCGATGCGGTGCGCCTGTTCCTGCTCGGCTACGCGCTCGAGCGTGTCACCGGCCGAATCACTTCGGAGCATTTCACGATTTTTCGGGAGGGGGAAACCGTCCAGGTTATTCTGGAGGACTCATTTGGGGTGATATCAGAGGCCGACTGGGACGATGTTCTCATCCCTCATCAAACCGAGGCGTTAAAAATCATTATAGGATGTCTTTTCCGCAGGGTAAAACCAGCAGACGAAAAGGACATCTTATCTTTTCTCCACCTTTTCTCCCGTGAAAAGGCAAACCTGCCCGCAGACCAGGACAGGACGATGCGTGTGCGGTCGATGATCTGGTTCGTTTACCTGGCGATCGAAATTGTAAAATCAGAGCCGACCGTCTGTCTGAAGG
The DNA here is from genome assembly GCA_003165235.1 of Syntrophobacteraceae bacterium. GTDB lineage: Bacteria > Desulfobacterota > Syntrophobacteria > Syntrophobacterales > Syntrophobacteraceae > SbD1. The sequence goes on along the minus strand of PLSV01000301.1, from coordinate 18,574 downwards.
GCTTGGAATACTTCAGGAACAAGTTCAGAGATTTGCTTGATCTCACGATCGAGGGGACCATCATAAACGAAGACTCCAGACTCCCAGGGTACGAAGGAGGAAAATGGGAGAGCACTCTTTTTGGCTGGCTCCAGGGCGAAGACCGGAGGCAATTCGTTGAAAAACTCAAACGCCAGTTCAACATGGAGAACAGGATTGAGCATGCCAACAGATGCCTTCTTGCCGAGCACAGGAAATGTATACTCGAGCAGGTGCTGGCTTTTTTTTGCAAATAGCGCAAGCGCAGCCCGCAATGTGGAACTTTGCAATCCTTCAGCTTGCGGGCATGGCGAGTTTTTTGCACCTTTACAAGCACAGTGTAATTCAAATCGTTTTTTGAGCCCGTTGCATTGACAGGTAGTTTTCCATAGGATACAAGCCGGTTCAAAGTCGTCGTCGAGTCGGGAACTGCGGGTCACGCACCGGAGGAGTTACACTAATGTTTCTAAAGCTTAGCCCTTTCGATTTGATGCTGGGCGCCTGCGGATACTCTTTTTTGGAGACCAAAATGAATTCCGACGCACTGTTCGAGGGGTTTCCAGAGCTTCTTCTTTCGAGCTTCAGAAACCGGCTGCTCCTGGGCAAAATCCCGGCCGAGATGGCGCAGCGAGTTCTCGATCCGCTTCTGTCCAATTTCTACGAACTTATGTTTCAGCTCCCGGCACACTTGCAGACCGACTTTGAAAATATTCTAAGGATTTATCCGGACGTTGCCGAGCGCTTCGGGGTGTGGATCAAACCGCCTATCGTAGAGTCTTTGCACTGTTTCGCCCAGTACCGGCTCAGGATTCGTTCCCATGATCCTCTGAACAACCTGGAATTCGATATTGCGGCGGAACCTCAGCAGAAACTGGAAGGCCCAAAAATGTCATTCGTGAAAGAGGGGCAGGGATTTTTCACGACTGATAAGGGCAGCCCTGTTTACCTCGAATTTTTTTACACCGAAGGGGACGACTGCGCTTCATTTGAGTATAAACCACCCAAATTTGAAATAGAACTTCACATCTGCGGAATTTACACCGCAACTCTCAGCCCACACAGACCCAAGCAGAAGATCCCGGTCGATAACCTTTTTGAAATTCTTGTCAAATGCGTCCATGGGGTGGACATCAAAGTCATCGAACAAGCCGTGAATTGAGATTGGCAGGCTAAATCAATTCCTCGAAAGAATGCAAAAAGATCACTCCATTTATTGCCGGCTGGCCACGGTTTTCGGGCTCGGAAAAGCGCCGGCGGCGCCAGGCACAGCAGCGACGCTGATTGCCGGAATTCCCTGTTTTCTCGCTTCCGGGCGCTTTCCCTGGCAAATTCAGTTGATTTTTGCCGGCGCCATATTCTGGATCGGATGGGTTGTTTCCGGGAAGACGGAACGGGAACTGGGCAGGACAGATCCCCCAGAAGTGGTGATCGACGAACTATGCGGGTATCTGGTGGCCATGACAGGCCACGCGATAAGCTTTCCGTCAATCCTGACCGGTTTTTTACTCTTCCGCCTGTTTGATATCTGGAAGCCGTGGCCGATCCGCTCGGTTGAAACCAAACTGACCGGCGGGGCCGCGATAATGATCGACGATGTCCTGGCGGGAATTTGCGCAAATTTTCTGGGCCTCATTGTTTTGAAGCTTCTGAGTTTATGAAATTACTTCCCGACCTGACCGGGGGTGTTTAAAAAACGAGCGAATTAGGGTACAAATAGTATAAGTTTCGATTGCTCGAGGAAAAACGAATGGACCAAAAAGTTTTAGACTTCTGGCGGCGGCACTCCGTCAATTTCCTTTCAATGGCGTTTGAGACCGGCAGGTGCGAAAGAATTCAGCATCCCGACGGATATGGAGAGTGCAGCCGCGAGTGCGGCGATACCCTGGAAATATACCTGATGTCGCGCAACGGCCGGATAGCTTCGGCGTCTTTTTACACGGAAGGCTGCATATACACGATCGCCTGCGCCAATGCCCTGGTCACCATGATCGAGGGCAAACCGGTCGAGCAAGCCTGGGCGATTTCACCTCGGCACATTGCCGACTTCCTCGAGTCCTTGCCAAAGGCGGAAATACATTGCGCTGAACTGGCCGTCCGGACGCTGCACGCCGCTCTTCTCGACCTCAGGGAAACCGAGCGTCAGCCCTGGACCAAATTTTACAGAAAACCGGGGAACTTATAGACAAGGATGCTCATTCCATCCCGTACCGAATGCATGGAGTTGCTCCGGCAATTCGATATGCCTCAACATATACGCAGGCACAGCCTTCTCGTCGCCGAAGTCGCGCTTTTCCTCGCAGTCCGGTTGAACCGAAACAGCTCCAGACTCGACCTGCGGCTCATAGAAGCAGCGGCCCTTTTGCACGATATAGGGAAAGTGTCCGGCCTCAAGACAGGTGAGGACCATGCCGTCCTTGGAGCTCAAATGCTGGAGGGGATCGTTGCACCTGCCGTCGCCCGTATTGTAATGGAACACATAACTCTTGACTCTTCACAGGTTGCCGGTCCCGTTACGGAATCGCTGATTGTCAACTACGCGGACAAAAGAGTGAGACACGACCAGGTCGTCTCGGTCGAGGATCGCTATCACGACCTGATCGAACGCTATGCAAAAGCGCCCCCGCAAGTTCAATTCCTGCGTCATAAACTCGATCTGTGCTCTGAGCTTGAACGGACAATTTTTTCTCACCTGACTATAGCGCCTCATGGCTCGGAAATTATGGGGATCACAATTGACTGCATCGAAGGAGCGTGACCCGGCGCCATGGAAACGAAAAAACTGAGGCTGGCCTTGCTGGCGGGAGGGAAATCGGCTGAACGCGAGATTTCTCTGGAAAGCGGTAAACAAGTTTTTCACGCGCTCGATAAATCGCGCTACGAAGTTGTGAGGCACGATCCCGCAACCGACCTGCCATTGCTGGCGCGTGAGGCCAAAGCGATAGACGTTGCTCTCATCATTCTGCACGGGCGAATGGGCGAAGATGGGACCATCCAGGGATTTCTCGATTCTTTGGAAATACCCTATCAGGGCAGTGGCGTGCTCGGGAGCGCCATCGCCATGAACAAGATCCTGAGTAAGCAGCTTTATGTGCAGGCAGGACTGCCCACCGCCCACTACATGGTGGCGGACAGGTTAAACCCGCCTCAAGCCTCGGCCGCTATAGACAAACTGGGCCTGCCGGTTGTCATCAAGCCGGAACACGAGGGATCCAGCATAGGTTTGACAATCGTAAGAGAGCAAAAAGACCTCCGGAGCGCATTCGAAAAAGCATGGAGCTTCGACAGGCGTTGTGTGGTTGAAAAATACATAAACGGAATTGAGATCACCGCCGGAGTTTTGGGAAACGAGGACCTGCTGGCTCTGCCTCTGATTGAAATCTGTCCGGATAAGAGGTACGAGTTCTTCGATTACGAGGCCAAATACACCCCCGGGGCCACAAACGAGATTTGTCCCGCCCGGATTGCCCCGGAGCTGACCGAAATAGCGCAGCAATATGCCAGGCGCGCCCACAACGCCCTGCACTGCAGAGGCTACAGCAGGACCGACATGATCCTCTCCGGGGACGATCTCTACATACTCGAGACAAACACCATTCCTGGGATGACCGCCACAAGCCTTTTCCCGCAGGCAGCCGCAAAAGCGGGCATAGAATTTCCCCAGCTTTTGGACAGGTTGATCCAGCTTGCGATGGAGAAACATTAAGAGTTTTTAGTTCCCAGTTTTTAGTTCTTAGTTGACTCGCGAATTGCGCGAGCAGCGCAGGAAGCGGGCCGCCATTTTGCCGGAGCCTGATTAAGGAATTGACACGCCGCGAGGGAGCGGCGCGGCTTTGGTTGCGCCGTGCAGGCGGGCAACCGCAACGCACCCAAAGCGTGCTTGTACCGCTTAAAACGGCACAATTGCCAGCGAGCCAAAAAAGCTGGTAAAAACAGCGGGCGAAACTGGACAGTTTGTTGTATGTCCAGTTAATAAGGGGTGTCACAACATTGGAGCTTTAGCTGTTCAGCCCTTTCAGTAAAAAAGGAGTGAACAAGAGAACGATGTCGATCCAATCCTACTATTGTCGGGCGCTTCACGGTGAGTCAGATTACAACATCTGCATAAACTCGGACATGACGGTTTCCTGCAACTGTGAGGACTATGACGGCTCTGGTCACATCGGTGATTTGCAGGAGCAATCGTTTGCTCAAGTCTTTTCTGGTGAGAAAGCGCAATCATTTAGAAAAATGCTCTTACAAGGTCAGTTGCCGGCGCCGTGGTGTAAGCGCTGTCCTGAACGGAGTGCTGCCGATGGTAAAGACACCGATTACTACCTCCATAAATACCGACTTCCTCACTACGGGATAATGGTTGAAAATACCGCGTTATGTAATCTTAGGTGTCTTGACTGTAGGCGAAGCGAATTACTGAACACGAGAAAACGAATGCGGATGAGTCTTGGCGATGTAGAGCTTGTTGCCAAGCTTGTGCTCGAACATGATATAAGGACCATTAGTTACTTCAACCTTGGCGAACCGTTTCTTGCGCCATCAATTCTGGATGAGATTAAAATCATTCGAAAGTACAATCCAGATCTTGTCATAATTACGTCTACTAACGGATTACTTCTGGATACGGATGATAAGATAAAAGCGGCATTGATGATGAATCATATCTATTTCTCGATTGATGGTGCATCGCAGGAATCCCTAATCAAATACCAAGTTGGTGGAAATTTCGAGAGATCCTATTGTAACATGAAAAACTTGGTTCAAGAGAGAAATCGGCGTGAGTCTCCGGTCACAATTGAATGGAAATACGTTGTTTTCGGACATAACGATTCCAGAGATGAAGTCGAAGTGGCGCAGGATTTGGCGCACCAAGCCGGTGTGGACTTGATCTCATTTTGGGGAGGTGCTTGGGGAGGCGCCGATCCTGAACGAATATTGTCTAAGCGATTTCCAGATCACCCACCTTTCCAGAATCTGGGCTACCCTAGTTGGAAAGGTAGGGAAGTGGATTTAAGGATATTTCCATACGAATATATTAAACTACTTAGCGACAAACTCAATTTGGCGAATGGAGTCCTGGAGAACATCAAAGGGGACAAACAAACAATGGCCGACATTATATCATCGAAGCTAAACGAGCCTGAAATTTCCACTGAGGAGTATGTTAAGAAGTCATTTGAGTTCTTTCTTGGGCGATACCCAGAGGAAGAAGCTCTAAATAGTTATACAAGAGCTCTGGATAAACAAAGGATGACAAGATCTCAATTGTGTATTTTTCTAGTAGATTCTGAGGAGTTTAAGGCTAAATCCAGCTCAAACTTTCATTTCATAAAGCCACCAAAGTGATAATCATCTATTGCTAAAATAATTGCTGACCTTGCAATTATGAACTCGGCTTTCTCGATGATAGCCTGATAAGTGGTTTAACTTAAACTGAATGACAGAAGCATCTAAAATAGGAATCATGCAAACAGAACAGACAACCCAACCGGATGATTTTGTAAGCCTCTACCGCCGCGCCTTCAAGGAATACGGGGCATCCGCATTGTGGAGCAGCCGCCCCGCGCCTGATCCGACGTGTGAGGATGCCTTGGCCATCACCCGAAGCTTGCGCGTCGAGGGCGATTTGAACGCCAGGCGTTTGGCCGAGCGGATCGAGAAGGCCTGCCGTGCCGTTATCTAAACTCCAATCGGAAATCCTGTAAAATCGGCTTGTTGTTTCTGAAAGACGGCAAGGCGGTACAGCCCGACCCTCACCGGATGGACGCCTATGCTGCCAATGGCGGGCAGCGACGCGGCCATTGGCCGAGCAGCCAGGAAATTGCCGCCGCCATGTTTGAGCGCTACAAGAAGCCGCCAACCCCCTGATTTGCAAAACGATGAACGACCGAAAGCACCCCACCACTCGCGAGGTTGAAGAACTGCCTGAAGCCGCCAGGGGCAGCAGGCTCGAGGCCCGCGACCGATGGTTGTAGCCGATGATGGTTCCGGCCAATCGTTTTGCTGTTATATCAGGTTGCGTTCAAAATCCCCCCTGCCCCCCTTTAGAAAAGGTGGGAGAACTCGGCGGCGTGCAATGAATTTCCCCCCTTTTCTAAAGGGGGGCAGGGGGGATTTTGATCTTGGCTCATATTAGCACTATCTTGAACGGAATTCTTCATGATGCTTGCCTCACCCGCGAAGCATCAAGATAAGGCTATTTTGCAGGCAACTTACATTTAGTCATCATAGGCGCGCTATTATCCCCTCCACCTGCGTCCGTCTTTTTGAATAGGCGCTGGATAGAACCATCCTCAGGTTTGCTTCGATCTCCATTTCCGTATCTATCCGGGCGTGTAGCTCGGGGGCGAGTTCGTCCATACTCTCAAATTCATCCACAAGTCCCGGCAGGTGTTCGGGTCTTGCATCCGATTGGCCGTCCGCGCCTTCCCGGCGGCACCCCAGCCTTTCCAAAATCGTGTCCTGCGAACTCACACATTCAAAGAACAGGATGTTGGCGTCCAGGTCTTTAGCCAGCCTTACAGCCTCTTCGCGCCATTTTCGCCTTGAAAAGGTGGCGTCCAGGATTGCCGAGCGCCCTTTTTTGAGCTCCTCCTGAACCTTTGAGAGCAGCCAGGAATAGACCCACCCCCGCATCTCGGGTCTGTATATCCCTGTACCGAAGGGTACAGGGCCACGGCGCGCGCTGTATCCGGGGAGTTCCTTCCGGGCCGTGTCGGACCTGACAAGAGCGATGTCGAATATCTCGTGCAGTCTTTTCGCATAGGTTGACTTACCGGTCCCGGGCATTCCGCACAGAACATAGAGTGTCGGCCTCGCAAACTGCACAGCGTATCGAAAGGCGAGATCGAGATATTGTGCGGCGCGCTTATGCATTTCGCGCTTTCTGGGGCCTTCCGGCAGTTCGGCAACGCTCAAACAGGAGATTTTCATTTTCACGACTGCGCGATAGCACGAGTAGAAATCCAGCAGTGTGTATATGCCATAATCGCGGCTGGATTCAGTATAGCCGTTCAGTACCTCGAGACTTAAATCAGGTCTGGCGAGCCGTTCGATGTCCATGTGAAGGAAGGCGAGGTCAATAGCCGTATCCCCGTACCGGAAACGTTCGTTGAATTCAACACAGTCGATTACCTGAATCTCGTCGAGGAAATAGACATGCTCCGCTCTAAGGTCTCCATGACCGTCACAGATTCGGCCTTCTGCAACCCTGCGCCGAAAGAGGTCCCCGCGATCCCTGAAAAATCCGCGGCTCGACTCGATTACAAAATCGAGGCGCTCCTTGCCAACCAGGTTTCCCACAAAAGGCGCCAATTGGCGGAAATTCTCCTCAGTGTTGAATTCTATGACCTGGCTGCCGCCGTACCAGTCGATTTGCCCGCTATGCTCGGTCGTAGCGTAAAATTCAGCCAAACGCCCGCCAAGCCGCAGCATTTCATCCGGAACGGCTTTTCCACTCACGATCCGACTGGAAAGAGAAGCCTCATCCGGAAGCCGTTTCATCTTAACCGCGTATTCAACAACCTCGCCGCTATCCCCGAAATAAAATTCCCCGTCCCGCATGCTCAATGCAACCACACCCAGATACACGCCCCGGGACAGCCGCTTGTTGAGCTTGACTTCAAGCTCGCACATCTTCCGCCTGGCCGTGAGGCCGGTGTAATCAAGAAAACCGAAATCGATGGGCTTCTTCAGTTTATAAACGAGGTCGCCTGTTAGAAAGACCACCGATATGTGCGTGTCGAGCCTTTGCAGTCCGGAGACCCGGTGAGGATAGAAGCCTCGATGGGCCATAGCCCGGCATATCTGCTCAAATTTTTTCAGATCGCTCACAGGATTTCTCCTCAAGTGATTCAACGAGCTTAAATATATACACGGGGGATCTATTGTTGTCTAAAGGCGGGCGGAAATAGAGTCCAGGCCTACCGCGAACGCCCCGTCTCCGGTCATGGACAGTGATCATAGACAGGTCATGAAGGGATAGCGTCGAGAAATGCAGCGGTCGGCCTGCCCGCTACGCGCTCGCACGACGCAGAGTGGATATTTTTTTTCGGTAGGGTACTACATAAGTCTACCATACGAGGCGAAATCCGGTCCGAAAGCTTACTTTTGCCTTTCGATAAAGGCGTAAGCACTGTGGTTGTGAATGGACTCGAAATTCTCGACGTCCACCAAAAACCAACCGACATTCGGGTCGTGTTCTAACTCGTAAGCTATGTCCCGGACGACATCTTCGACGAATTTGGGATTTTCGAAGGCGTACTCGGTAACGTATTTTTCATCAGGCCTTTTGAGCACCGAGTAGACATCGCAGGAAGCGGCCCTTTCCACCAGATCAATAAGATCCTCGATCCAGATAAACCTCTTGAAGCGAACAGCGATGCGCACCGTACCCCTCTGGTTATGTGCCCCATGATCGCTGATTTCTTTGGAGCACGGACAAACGGTTGTGATGGGAACACTTACCTCGACGACCAGGTCGTAGCCTTTCTGCCTGTCGGTAGAGCCGGCGATACGGCAGCGGTATTCCATCAAGCCTGCGCTCTCGGTCACTGGTGAGAGCTTTCGGATGAAATATGGAAAGTTTATTTCCATATGCGCGGATTCCGCCTGGAGATGCTCCTGAAGGGCGCCCAGGACAGAGGAAAATTCCCTGATATCGAGGTGGCCGTGAAATTCATTCAGAATTTCAATGAAACGGCTCATGTGAGTGCCTTTGAACTCACGCGGCACATTGACGTACATGTTTATGGAGGCGACCGTATGCTGGACCCCGTTATTTCTGTCCATTACGGTGACCGGGTAGCGGATGTCCTTTACGCCGACCTTATCGATACTGATGTTCCTGTGGTCAACCTGATTCTGGACATCGATCATAAGAGGTCACCCCGTAACAGTGTCCGCAGCTTTCGCCGCCTCTACCAGGTTCTTTACAATTCTGTCAAGAGCGGCCGTGGTTTGAGCGCTCACCTTTTCGGCAAATCCGGCCTGGAGGTCCGCTTCGATGATCAGGTCATCGTACGGAATGAAGCCAAGAATCAGTTGGCCGCTCAGCACTTTTCTCAGAAACGAACGGTCTCGCTCGTTACGAACCTTGTTGCCGACCAGGCCGATCCTGGTAAGCCCGATATCCCTGCCGAGTTCGCGTATGCGCGAGGCTGTCTCAATACTGCGCTGGCCGGGTTCCACGACAGTGATCAGCCAGTCCACGGATTTGGATGTCCCCCGGCCCAGGTGTTCAATACCGGCCTCCATATCCATGATGACGATTTCATCACGTCTCAATATTAAGTGTTGAACCAGGTTCTTGAGTAGAATACTCTCCGGACACACACAGCCCGTGCCGCCCTTTTTGATTCCGCCCATGACCATCAGCCGTATATTTTCTCCCTGACGGACGGAAAGTTTTTCGGGCAGGTCGTCAACCTTAGGATTTAGCTTGAAAAAACCGCCATAAGCGCCAGGGACCGACTCGGTCCGCTCGGCGACCAATTCCCGCATTTGCGATACAGGTGTGATTCCGGACGCGTTTTTTATCCCCAGGGCGTGCGCCAGGTTGGCGTCCGGGTCCGCATCGATGGCAAGAACACTTTGCCCCTGTTCGGCAAACCACTTTACAAGAAAAGCGCTCAAGGTGGTTTTCCCGACCCCGCCCTTTCCAGTTATGGCTATTTTCAAAATACTTCCTCCAACAATTTCGTGGATCAGGCGCCCGACTGGATTTTTCTTCCCAGGCCGATAAGCCGGTAAACCAGGCTGCCGCTCATAACTGCAATATCTTCGGCCGAAAGAATCCGCTGGACACCTTCATCAAAAAGAATCGTAGCATCGGGAGGAAATTCTTCATCCCCCAACCACAGGACCAGTTGAATGCGAATATGGGGAAAGACGGGAAAATCCATGCCGAAATCCCCAATGTCCACTGGCGCTGCTCCCAGCATTTCGGCACATTTTACAAAAAGCCGCTCGTTATTGCCGAAAAAGTTTGCGAACGGATCTCTGGCGCGCCTCTGGAACGCTTCAAAATAAAAATGACCATCCGGAATCTGGCGAAAAGTTATGAGTTTTCCGGTAGATTTTTTCACTGAAGCGCCAAGCAGATAATGCGCGATCAAAATTTTGTCCGGAATCGAAACTTCTTCGCTCGAATTGACCTTACGAATATCGGTCTCAGGATGGATTTCAACTCTATAGTTAGCACCGAGAAACGAAACAGTCAAACCTCCCTCAGGGGAAAATAGAGCTCCGGCGCCTTTGGCCAGCGTGGCGGCATCCCTTTTTTTGAGCTCCACGGAAGCCAGGCGGAATGATTCTTTGTAATCGTCTATTCGAGCCACTCCACTACCTCCGTTTGCGAAACAGAAACCTCAACATGTAATGGCGCAGGGGAAATTTCACCGATTACTCAAGGTCGAATTCTTCGCCGTGAGAGAAAGAATGTCGTTTGAAGCGGAGCGGATATGTTTTAGCTTGCATGGAAAAATAACGTGATTATCCGTTGCTTCATCTCCACCGAATTCAGAATTGTTATTTTAAATTAAATGGAGTGCAAAGATCAATGGTGCAAGACAGTTTTATAAGCCGATGCAAGCAGTGCGGGGCAAAAAACCGCATCCCCCGCTCACGGGTTGGAGAAAAGGCTGTCTGCGGCAAGTGTCGCGCGTCGCTTCATTTCACCGCAGCCTATCCCCAATACGCTATCGACGTGAACGAACGTACATTCGACGTCGAAATCATCAGGTTTTCCGGCCCCGTGCTGGTGCTCTTCTGGGCGCCATGGTGCGGCCATTGCCGAATCCTGCTGCCGATTGTGGACGAACTCGCCTCGGAGTACTCCGGGCTTATAAAATTCGCAAAAATCGACTTGGATAAAAATCCGGGCCTGGCTTCCCAATATCAGGTCCAAAGCGCCCCCACAATGATTGTGTTCAAAAACGGCCGGCTTGTAAATCGTCTGCTGGGCGCTCTGCCCAAAGACCAGATCGTCCACCACCTGCGCACATTGCTGTAGCTCAAAGTGAACCCCCCTTCGTTCTCTTCGAGACCGTTGACGCCATTTCAATTGTAATATTTGAAAAAACCGATAAAATCGAAGACTTTCAGTGGACAAATTCCCTGACACGAAGGTCTCTATGGAAATCAGCATTCTCGGGTCTGCAGGCTCTGAAGCCCCGGGGCTCAATCCCCCGGCCTTTCTCATTGACAATTTCCTCCTGCTCGATGCAGGCACCGTTGCGCTCACTCTGGACAAGATCGCGCAATGCCGCCTGACTCACGTATTCCTTACTCATGCCCATTTAGACCATTTAAAGGGCATACCCTTCCTGCTCGACAATCTCGTCGCCATGAATCCGACCTGCCACATTCTCGTCCTAAGCGGCAAAGAGGTGATCTCCGATATCAGGAAGCACATATTTAACAACAGGATTTGGCCCGATTTTACGGCCATTCCCGATGTTCAAAATCCCGTAATGCGCTATCAGGTAATCTCGACACGCAAGCCAGTGGTGATTGGCGACTACAGGATCATGGCCACCAGAGTCAATCACACGGTCCCGGCTTACGGATATCTTGTCGAGCATGCTTCAGGCGCATCTTTGCTTTATACGGGCGATACCGGCCCCACCGAGGCGATCTGGAAAAGAATGCGCGGCCATAATGTGAAAGCCCTTATCGTGGAGGTTTCATTTCCCAATGAATTGATCTCGCATGCCCTGGCTACCGGCCATCTCTGCCCGTCCCTCCTGGAAGCAGAGATCCGCAAGATGCCGAGCATACCGGCAAAGATTTATGTTTCACACCTCAAACCTCCTTACAGGCCGCAGATTGCGGCCGAACTGGCGCGCATCCCGGGTGTATGCCTGGAACTGCTCAAGGAGGGCAAGACCTTCAGAATCCAGTGAGCTTTGCGGTACGCAGAGGAATCGAACATAATGGAAAATGCTTTTGCAAAAGGGACCCAAATCTGAGAAAAGCTCGCGCCAGCAACATCCGATGAGTATATTCCGAAGAATCACACCCCCCATACTGCTTTTATCGATATCCGAAGTCCTGCTGATTCTTCTTTTCCCAGGCGCCTCTATCATTGAATCGACCATAACCGCCGGAGGCGACACCCCATCCCATTTCATCTCCGCCATTGCTATGAGCAGGGGGCCGCTCTCTCTTTTTTCACCGGTCACCTGGATTCATGGCGCGTATGCCGGCTTTCCGCTCTTCCTCCAGTACTTTCCCTTGCCGTTCGCCATGATGGCCCTTATCTCTCTGGCCGTTTCCCTCCAGGTAGCCTTCAAACTCGTAACGCTGCTGGCGATTATTCCTCTGCCCGCCGCCGTTTACCTGTGCCTCCGGCGCCTGGGCTACAGACAGAACATCCCTGCAATTGGTGCTGTGCTGTCACTCCCCTTTCTTTTCATGACTGAAAATTCGATGTGGGGAGGAAACATTGACAGCACTCTTTCCGGTGAGTTCGCCTTCGGTATTTCGTTCATTCTCTACGTCATTCTCACCGGAAAACTCTATGCGGATATTTCCGCGCGAAAATCCCCGTGGGGCAATTCTGCTCTTGAAGCCCTTATAGCGATGAGCAACGGATACCCCCTTCTCCAGTCCGTAATGGGGACCTCCTATTTCATTCTGCGGGGCGGGAACCTGCGATACATACTCCAGATCCATGCAGCGGCGGCCGGACTCGCGGCATTCTGGCTGCTTCCGGTCATATGGCGCATCCCCTGGGATACACCGTTTGCGCATTCCTGGCATTTCGAAAGATGGGCCGAAATAGCGCCGCCCCTTTTGTGGCCCTCATTTGCCGGAACGTTGATAGTCGTCTGCCCGGCAATACGCAACCTCGTGAGGCGAGGGCGGGAATTATCCGCCATCTTCAAAGAATCAGGCGACTGTCCGGAACTTTATCTCTTATGGCAATTTGGAATTGCGCTGCTGGCTTTCAGCCTGGCCCCTTCCCTCGGACTTGTGGATATCCGCTTTTTGCCTTTCGCCCAGATAATGCTCGTGCTGCTTGGGGCCGTCGGATGGGGCAGGCTCCTGTCGCGTTTTCGGCGCCACAACTTTTGGCTTGCGGCATTTTCCGTCGGGATTGTCGCCCTTGCGCTGACCAGGGCGACGGCAGTCGATTCGTGGATTCAATGGAACTATTCCGGCATGGAATCCAAGCCTCTTTGGAACTCTTACCGCCTGGTGAATGAATACCTGAGCGGGGATGAAAACAGCCCCAGGGTGGTTTACGAACACAATGAAATAACAAATGGCGCCGGGAGCCCCAGGGCCTTCGAGTTGCTCCCCCACTACTCAGGTAGATCAACCCTCGAAGGGCTCTACATGCAATCGAGCCCGGATTCCCCGTTTGTCTTTTACATTCAGTCGGAGTTGACTCAAACCCCGTCCACCCCCCTTTCGCAGTATTACTATTCACGGCCCGATCCCAACCGCGCAGCGGCTCATCTCCGTCTGTTCAACGTCAGCCAAGTGATCGCGGTCTCCGACAATATCGCCGCTGCGCTGGATTCCTCGCCCGAATACGAGCTTATCATCACCTTGCCGCCCTACAGGATTTATCGCCTCAGACAATGCGCCGATTCTTACGTGGAGCCGCTTAGATTCAGACCGTTGCGCATACCGCCTCAAGACTGGAAAAAAGTTCAGTTCGAATGGTTTCGTAAATCCTCCCTAAGGGCGCCTCTTGTCGTAGCCTCGGAAGATTCGCCCGGTGATTACTGGAAAGACCTCCAAAATTATGACGGGAACCCCGAGCGCATTCCCGAAGTCCCGATTCCACAAACCCCTGAAGCCTCTGCTGCTCGAACCCCAGATCCCGGCGCTCCTGCTCCTGAAGCCCCAATCAACTGTCAGGAGGACCAGGGAATTCGAGCACAGGCAATCCTCGGTGATGGGAAGATCACCATCGATGCATCAAAGCCGGGGCATCCGCTCTGGATAAAAGTGTCATATCATCCTGACTGGCGAATAACCGAGGGCGCCGGAGAACTTTACCTTGCCTCTCCGGCCTTTATGCTTCTCGTACCCCATACCTCCAGGGTGGTCCTAACATTCGACACCGGCGCCGGGATTTATCTTTGGGGGAAGATCCTGTTCTTTCTCACCGTCATGGCGTTCATGCTAAGAACCCCGCCCTTGCGGAACATCCATTTACTGCTCTTTTCCAAATGGAGGCCGGGTGCGATTTTGGAACGCCGAAAAGGTTATAGCCGCGCAAACTCTGACCGGACACAATCTCCGTTCCCCCTGCCCTCAAAAATCGGGATAAACGCCAGGTTCCTCGCCGCATTTGCGCTTATGGCTGCTATTATCCTGGGAGCAATATCTACGAGAAATCATCGTGACCCGATCCTTCTCTACGACCTTGCCGCCGGCGAATTCCAAAGAATCAATGACTGGGCGTCCGGTCCCGGCGGGCCGCCGTCTCCGGATCCGTCCGTTCTTCCGGCATCCCCGGAGACCTTGCGGGTCCTTGATCTGCTCGATGAATGCATTGCAAAATTCGGCCATTCCTCGGTGCTCGATTATTGCCTGTTGCACAAGGCGTCGTTAATGTCAGCATGGAAGAAATGGGATGACTTGCGTCGGGTGCTGGAGGGGTTCCTGGAAAAGAACCCGGATAGTCGAATCTATGTGGAAGGCCTCACATGGATGGGGGAGGCGTCCCTCAACATGGGCCAAAAAGAGGACGCAGAGAGTTTTTTCAGGCGGGCGCTCTTTTCGTGGCCTGAAAGTAACGCTACAAAGCAAGCGGGCATGCGCCTGGAGGAAATGATTGGGGCTGCGCCCCTCCTCGAGGAGGCCAAAGGCCTTCTGACATCCGGCAGATATCTTGAGGCCTACAATATTTACGCGGCGCTCGCTTTATCCCAAGACAAGAAGATTCGGGACCAAAGCGTTCTTTCCCTTGCCTACTGTTCTTTTTACATGAACAGGAGCCAGGAGGCCTCCAACCTGTTTTTGCAGTGGCTGAACGATAATTTCGAGGCGCCGGAGTCAGCACAGGTCCAGGCCGATTTGAGGCGATGCCAGACCATCATTGCCGAGAACAGGAAATGGGCGACCTGGCCCGATTCCCGGTCAGCCTCGCATGTCCGCTCCGGGTTGATCGCGCGTTTTCTCAACTGGGCCGCACATGGCCTGCATTAGACGATGTTCGAGTTATATTAGGCCGGGTCTCAGCCGTAACGGTAGTGGACCCCGAATCCGCCACGGGGATACTGCCATTCGATCGCGACGCCAGCGTGCGGACACACTACACGGCATGTTCCACACTCCAGGCATCCCGCGTAATCAAAACTCAGCTCTCCGTCCTTTATCGAAAAAAGGCTTGCAGGACACGCGAACGTGCACGGCTTGGGTTGACAGCCCGAGCAGATCTGCTTGTTCACTTTGATATGCGCCTGTTCATCGTCGAGCACAAACTTGTTTACACCCAACAATTGTTCGATAGTAAGCCTCTTCAAAGATCTATCGCTCCCTTCAAGCTGTCGCGGACCAATTGCATAAGGCTGATGTCGCTTTGCTTTATCTGGCCGAAAACCATCTTCATCAGATGCACAGGCGGAGAGCCGTCGACCGTGAACAACCTCGTTGCAAGGCCGGCGACAAGCTCGGGATATGCCTTGAACATGCGTTGATTTTCCAGAAACTCCGGCGCCTTCCTGTAGGCCTCGAGGTCTCTTAAAACAAAGCTCTGACTCAATAACTCCTTATAGCGGCTGAGTCCCTGCCGGGAGAAGTCATTGCGGGCTTTGGCCTCCATGATGGTCCTGGCGGCGGCCTCACCCGATGCGATCGCAAAATCCATTCCCCGCACCGTGTAGCCAAGGTTTAGGACAAATCCCGCTGCATCTCCCACCACAACCATCCCATCGCCATACAACTGCGGCGCCATGGCCAAACCGGCCTCGGGCACCAGGTGAGCAGAATACTCGGCCACCTGGCCCCCTTCGATCAAAGGGGCAATGTGGGGATTGCTTTTGAAGTCCTCGATGATGTCGCAGAGCTTCGCCTGGCTGCCTTGGAGCGCCCCCGCATTGATGACCAGTCCAAGGGAGATGCTGCTCTTATTGGTGTAAAGAAACCCGCCTCCCTGCATGCCCTTGGAGCAGTCACCCACGAAGAGCCGCGCCGCGCCGTTATTGCCCTCGAGTTGAAACCGCTGGCCGATCGTTTCAGCCGGCAGTTCGATGATCTGCTTTACCCCCGTAGCCACCTGGCCGGGAGAAAACATCTTCGCCCAGCCCGCCTTCTGGGCCAGTATCGAATTGACCCCATCGGCCGCGACCACCACATCCGCAAGCATCTCATCCTCGCCGGCCCGTATGCCGATCACCTTTCCGCCATCGGTCAACAGCTCATCGACGCGTATGCCGCAGGCCAGCAGCGCTCCAGCCTCCTCGGCCTTCGCCGCAAGCCAGGCGTCGAATTCGGCCCTCAACAGCGTAAAGGAATGATACGGGTCGGCCGCCCAGCCCATGTTCTGGCAACCGATCGATACGCTTTTATCCCCGCTAAGAAACGTGATGCTCTCCTGGGCGATCGGCCGCTCAACCGGGGCTTCTTCCCAAAACCCCGGCATGATGCGGTTAAGAGCGTGACTATACATGCGGCCGCCATACATGTTCTTACTACCCGGCGTCGTTCCCCTTTCGACCAGGACCACCTCGTGGCCCTCTTTGGCCAAAAGATAAGCGGCCGTGCTGCCGGCAGGACCGGCGCCCACGATTATCGCCGTAGACCTATCTTCCGACATGATTCCACCATTAGCCCTTGAGGGCCGATTTAAGTTCTTCGATAAGCTTTGGAACAACCTGGTAGAGATCTCCGACTATTCCGTAGTCGGCGGCCTCAAAAATCGGGGCGTTCTCATCCTGGTTAACTGCAAAAATCACTTTGCTGTCCCGTATGCCCGTAACGTGCTGAATCTGGCCCGAGACGCCCAGGCCTATATAGAGTTCGGGCTTTACCTTTTTGCCCGAGATGCCCAGATATAGTTCTTCGGGCAGCCAGTTTAGCTCCTCTGCAACCGGCCTGGAGCATCCGACCTCGCCGCCGAGAACTTCGGCCAGGTCCCGGGCCAATTGGATGTCCTCGGGCTTTCCAACGCCCCGTCCGACGCAGACGATGATTTTCGCTTCGGCAAGATTCACCGACCCGCGCTGCCGGGGCGATCTGCCGATCACCTTAACTTCGGAATGAGGGGAGGTCTTGAGCTCTGTAATCTTGCCCTGCCTGCCCTCCTGCGCAACACTTGGCTCGAAGGTCCGGGGAGGAACGGTCGCCATCTGAGGACGCATCGTACACTGGACCCTCTGTATCGCCGCCCCGCCGTACGCCATCCTTTCCATCCCCAGAAGCTGTTCGCCCCCGCCAAGTTCAATGCCCGTACATCCGCTGCAAAGGCCCGTATTGAGCTTAACCGAAAGCCTGGCTGCAATTTCCTTGCATCGAGGCGTCGCCGCAAATAAAAACACGTCCGGGTCTTCCTGCCGGGCCGCTTCGAACAGGACCGGAACGTACGCCTCAAGAGGCTGGTCCTGTGCAAGCGGGGGCAGTAGAAAAACCTCATCCGCCCCGAAAACTATGTATTGCCGGGCAAGCTCGCCATCGCCTGCAAACGCGGCAAGCTTTGTCCCGAGTTTGCCGGCCAATTCCGTTCCGGCTCCAAGAAGCTCCCGCGTCTGCTCCAGGTCCTCTGCAAAAACCCAAATTCCCGCCATAATCAAAAACTCCTTAAGAAATTACGCCATCTCTTAGCAGAGCGCCCACCGCCGAACGGATACCCTCGGCGTCGGCCGCGAATTTTACCCTCTTCCTGTCCATCGTCGCCGCAAGGATTTCGTTGGTCTGCAAACAGGGTTGGCACACCGGCCCCAGAGCATCGATGGCGAGGTTGTGAACAGGTTTTTTAGCGGCCCCGAGCACCTGCTTCAAAGTAGGAATTCTCGGGGAATTTATATCCGGCAGGATTGTCACCAGAGCGGGAAGCTTAACCGACACGGTTTCGATTCCGTCATCGAGCTTGCGGTCCGCAACGATCTGACCGTCCGAATAGCTCAGCTTGTTCACGTAGGTGATGCAGGGAATTTCGAGGATCTCCGCAAGAGCCGGCCCCACCTGCTGGCTGTAGAGATCGCTCGAACCCTCGCCGCAGATGATGAGGTCATACTCGATTCCCGTCTTTATGGCCGCAGCGAGAAGCGTGGCGGTCTGGAGCGGAGCAAGGCCGGTGAATGCCGAATCGTTTACGAAATAGACCGAATCCGGGCCTCTAGACAGCGCGTCCTTGAGGCACGCCTTCGCCGTGGGCTGAGTCAGGGTCAGCGCCGCTACGGCGCCCCCGTGCTGTTCCTGAAGCCGAACGGCCTCCTCGATCGCGTTGCGGTCATAGCTGTTTATCTTGTAGCCGACTCTATCCAGAATCAATTTCCTGGTCGCCGCATCCACCTTGATGTCGGCCTCGTCGATCACCCATTTGAAACACGCGATAGTCTTGAGCATTCCTTTTTCTTTCCTCTAGCGCAGCAGGCCGCCGGCAATA
>PLSV01000096.1 GCA_003165235.1 Syntrophobacteraceae bacterium | reverse complement strand
CGCGCGGCGTATATTGGAACAAATGCGGTTCACACTGATATACACATTGTGGTGGCGCCCAATCTTACCGTAGTGGAAGCGCACGGCATAGCCCAGGAGGTGGAGGACCTGCTGAAACCGTTGTTGGGGAATGGCGCTTGTACAATTCACGTAGACGCCAATCTGGCTGAGAGTCTCCTGAATAGGAGGAACTATTTCCAGTTATCGATGAAGCAAACCCAAGATACCTGTAATGATCAAATAGAACGCCACAACATAATTCAAAAGCCTGGGCATGATTAAAACTAACAGGCCGGCAATTAAAGATACCAGTGGCCCTGAATAAGCTGGAAGGTCAGGAAAATTGAACGCCATAGCATGCGCCTTTCCGTTAGATTAATTTTGATGGAATATAATTAGATATAACCTTTTGTCAATTGCTCGTTCCCAGCTCACGCGCCTTCAGTTGGATGGTAAAGTTTCCTGAAATGGCGCAAGCGATTCCTGGACAGCGTCTGGACGGACTCCGCCGGATTACAGGGGTCCGATCCGGCGGCCCCATCCTCTCAGGCCCTTTAGTGCGGCTTTCAAAAATAAAAACCCGACAACTCATTTGCCTAATCAAATTTGCAGAACTTGATGCACACAACTAAAAGGACTGGCAGCCAATTCATTCCAGCGAGCAGTCCTTTCAGATCATCTCGATCAGAGGGGATTAAATCCTGCTATTTGACTTTTTCACTGAGAGTCTTGCCAGCTTTGAACTTGGCAACTTTTGACGCGGGAATCTTGATCTTTGCGCCGGTCCTGGGATTGCGGCCTTCACGTTGAGACCTTGCACTGACGCTGAAAGTCCCGAAACCTACCAGGGTAATCTTGTCGCCGGCCGCCAAAGCGTCGGAAACAGCGGAAAAGAATCCGTCCACTGCTTTCTCAGCCTGGGATTTGGTAATTCCAGCTTCACTCGCGATTTTTGCAACCAATTCGGCCTTTGTCATTTTATTTACTCCTCAAAGATTAGATACTGAAAACTGCCTATTCCTAAGACCTCTTATCCTGAAATTGCCTTTACTGTCCGCCCCCTAGAGCGATCGCGTGAGTTCTCCAAGCTTGTCAGTCAGGACCTTATTTTGTGCATAGTCCACAGGGCAAGCGATGACCGAGACTGTGTTATCCATCAGGGCGCGCTGCAGCGTAGGGAGGAGGTCTTCCGTTCGTTTAATGGCGTAGCCTTTGGCGCCATAGCTTTCAGCTAACTTGACGAAGTCCGGGTTTCCGAAGTCGACGTGTGAGTGGCGCCCTAACTCAATATCCATTTTCCACTTGATCAGACCGTAGCTCCCATCCACCCATACCAGCACGACAACAGGGATTTGTTCGCGCACCGCTGTCTCCAGTTCCTGCGAGTTCATGAGAAATCCGGCGTCGCCCGCGACCGCGAGCACTTTTCGCCCAGGGAAGGTAAGCTTCGCAGCAATTGCACCCGGAAACGCAAAGGCCATGGTCGAGAGACCATTTGAAATAAGGCACGTGTTTGGCCGGTACGTGGGGTAGAGACGAGCCATCCACATCTTGACCGCACCTGTGTCAACGAGTACGATATCTTCCTCGTCCATTGCCGCTCTGATATCTGCGACGATTCGCTGGGGCTTGACCGGATATGAGTCGTCTTTCCTTCCCCTCTCCAGCTCTTCCCGTATGAGGTGACCGATCTTGATATTTATTGGGCTCAATCCCCGTGTCGCCTTAACTCCTTGAGACAGGGCGTCGAGGGATTCCGAAATACTGCCTTGAATACCGACCGCAACGTGATAGTGAGCGTCTACTCCGGCTGGATAACGATGAATATGAAGAATCTGCTTATCCCCTCTTGGATTGATTCTGACAGGGTCAAATTCCTGCAGATCGTAGCCGACGCACAGAACTACGTCAGACTGGTCGAAGCCAAAGTTGACGTAGTCATGGAGCATAAATCCTGCAGCGCCCAGGGAATTGGGATGATTGTCCGGAAAGACGCCCTTGCCCATAAAGGTCGCCGCCACCGGTATCCCGAGACGCTCTGAGAAACGGATGAGCGCTTCACTGGCATGATCACGCACGGCCCCGTGCCCTGCCAGCACAATTGGTCTTTTTGCAGCCCCTAGGACTTTGACAGCTCTCGCTATATGAGTGGCGGATGGAGAGGAATCGCGAACGATATTAATCTCGAGCGGGTGGTATCCTTCGGGGGCGGGCAAGGTTTCGACGTCCTGGGCGAATGCTAGATACACGGCTCCAGGCCGCTCGGTCTGAGCCTGCTTGAAGGCGCTGCGCACCATTTCCGGTATCGCCTCTGCGGATTGAATCAGGTCCGCCCACTTTGTGAGCGGTTTGAACATGCTGACCAGGTCGACGCTTTGGTGAGATTCTTTGTAGATCCGATTCAGGCCCACCTGTGCGCTTATCGCGACGAGTGGAACACTGTCGGTATTGGCATCAGCCGTTCCGAGCAAAAGATTGATCGCGCCCGGTCCGAGCGTCGCGATGCACACTCCTGGCTGACCAGTAAGACGACCATAGATATCGGCCATGAAAGAAGCGGCCTGCTCATGACGGACAAGGATGAAGCGAATGGACGATCCGTTAAATGCATCGACCGTGCGGATATTTTCCTCTCCGGGTATACCAAAGACGTATTTGACGCCCTCGTTTTCCAAACACTGCACAAACAATTGTGCGGCATTCATGGGGGGCTTGATACCATTCTTGCCTTCAAGAGTCTCTTCACTGTCTTGCATGAGATTCAAACCTCCTGCTTTGGTGCATGGCACCCGGCGAGAAGACCTCCGGATCGACCCAGACATTGATTCCGAATAATGCATCAACCTTAGCGCCAACGGATCTCGATGGGCATTTTGGGTCCTTCCACCGCTCTAAAAACCTCTCAAGACACATTGTAGGCTCATAGACCCTTTCCATATACGAATCAAAAACGCAAGTAGCAAGCCGATGGGTCCAGGTGCATGCAATTTCAGGATACACCACCACACCTGTAGTTGCTGATCTTGTTTCCCCCATCGCGTTGAAGGAACTCAGGCGAAAATTATGAGATAAACGGGCCAGATGGGGAGCTGACGCAACATGCACATACCTCATTGTTGCGCGGGGTTGCCTTCGGCGTAGTATTCTTAAGCTCCGCCAAAGGGATTTTGCTGATAGGATTTCCCCGGTTGACAAGCTCGGGAAAACCCTTAGAAAGAGCCAGGTGAACGTCGAATTCTTGCTGGGAGAACAAGTAAGGGCAATGACTGTGCAACTACGCCCCAACGGCTTCCCTGAGGAAATTTGGGGAATTCGCGAAATCCAACCGTCGAATCTTGGAATCAAAGGAGAACATGTCATGTCAAAGATTAGGGAAATCAGAGAATCTATTGACAAGAAGCTGGATTATTGGGAAGCCAGCGCCACAGCGTTTGAGGCGCAACTGCAACAGACAAAGGAGCAAGCACTGGCCAAGCTTGAAGTTCGCAAGAAAACATTGAACGAAGCCTTGGAGAAGTTCAAATCAGAAGTGGCTAAGACGAAAGGGATCGCTGGGGAGAAAAAAAAGGAGATGCAGGCACAGTTTGACGATCTGCAGGTCCAGTTGGCTTTGGGTAAGGCCGAGACCAGAGACGCGTTCGTGGCCCAAAGGAACAAGATCCAACA
>PLSV01000063.1 GCA_003165235.1 Syntrophobacteraceae bacterium | reverse complement strand
GGACAACGACGGTGAAGGTTAAAGGCCGGGATTATTTCGATCTCCTTTGGTATCTCCAGAAAGGCATCAAACCCAACCTTTCCTGTATCGAAGGGTTCGATACCATGGAAGCTCTCAAAGAGAAGCTTCTTGCCATGGTTGGTCGCATAGATATTCGGAGCATCCAGCTTGATCTTGAAGCCCTGATCGACAACCCAAATTTTGTCAAGAATATGAGCCGGAACATGAAAACCATTCTGGAGCAGGAGATTAAAGAAAAATTGTGATGTTGTGGACAGAGATTTCGGGTACGGTACGCAGCGCATCGAGATAACGCTGTTGCCGCGCCGGAGCACCCGGATCAATCCGGCCGGACACTCGTGCCGTATAGTATTTGACGCCAATAACTTGGTTAGCAGGGTTCAAAAGCCTTTCGGCAAGGGCTTTGACGTTGAGCCATTTCAGCGCGGGCCGTTTTTCCAGCAATCTGAAATACAGGTTGAACCCGTCAATATAAATGATCGTTCGCATAGGCAGGGATAATCCCGGAAAAAGCAAAGGCCGCGCAGGATTTCTCCCTACGGCCTTTGGGCCGACAGCACGCTGCCGGCGGGTTCGCTATTATGTATAAGGCAGAATCTGCTATTATGCAATCGGCAAAATAGAACACTTTGAAAAATATTTTCTACCACAAGGCATCTCAAGCCACGTGTGATTTACCTCGCCTGCCGGGCAAATAAAAAACGTCG
This sequence comes from Syntrophobacteraceae bacterium, assembly GCA_003165235.1. GTDB lineage: Bacteria > Desulfobacterota > Syntrophobacteria > Syntrophobacterales > Syntrophobacteraceae > SbD1. The sequence continues at coordinate 5,931 of PLSV01000063.1, read as the reverse complement.
CCATTGGTCAGAGAAATCGTGTGGCTACACAGGACGCCAGGATTTTCCGACTCGCCAACACGGTCGGGCTTATTGTCGTAATCCCATGATTACATACGATCATGATGAACGGCCAAGACCAATTCGCCGTTATTCAGTCCATTGATTATTCAATTGGAAACTGCCTTTAGATGTCGTATTTTGAAAGCAAACAAGGAATGATAGGGGCCGGAAAACCTGGAAATGCGCGTTATGAAACGCATTGCCCGCAAACGCGGTGATGTTTTTTTGCGCGCCGACTTTTAAGACCTCTGGGGCTATGACCATGTGGGCCGTGTGTTGCTCGGCCTGGTTGGCAAGGGACGCCTGCTCAAGATCGGCTATAAGGGAATCTTCCTGAGTTTTGAACGTGGCTAACCGAAACCCTCATGCTATGCTGAAGGAAAATAAGCACCCATGTTCGAACAAGCCTTTAAAAACATCGACGACGTTCTCTGGAAAGAGGCCGGTTGCACCACCGAGTTGGACTACACCGAGCAGGCCTCCTGGCTGCTTTTCCTGAAATACCTAGACGCGTTGGAGCAGGATAAATCGCTTGAGGCGCAACTCGCCGGGAAGGAATACACCTTCATTCTCGACAAGCCTTACCGCTGGGAGCGTTGGGCTGCCCCCAAGGGCAAAAACGGTCAGATCGACCACAATAAAGTCATGACCGGCGATGACCTGTGCGACTTCGTCAACCAGAAGCTCTACCCGTATCTGCGAGGTTTTAAACAGAAGGCAAGCGGACCAAATACCATAGAATACAAGATCGGAGAAATCTTCGGGGAGATCAAAAACAAGATCTCCAGCGGCTACAACATGCGTGAGATCATCGACCACATCGACGAATTGCGCTTCCGGTCACAGACGGAGAAGCACGAACTCAGTCATCTCTATGAGGCCAAGATCAAGAACATGGGCAACGCCGGGCGCAATGGCGGCGAATATTACACTCCGCGCCCGCTCATCCGCGCCATCGTGCAGGTCGTTAAACCCAGGATCGGCGAGCGCATTTACGACGGTGCCTGTGGCTCGGCGGGCTTCTTGTGTGAGTCGTTTGTTTACATGAAGGCCAAGAGTGGCCTCACCACCAAAGACCTCGATACGCTGCAAAACCGTACCTTCTACGGGAAGGAAAAGAAGTCTCTCGCCTACGTCATTGCGATCATGAACATGATTCTGCACGGCATCGAGGCACCCAACATTGTTCACACCAACACACTCTCCGAGAACCTCGCTGACATTCAACAGAAGGACCGCTTTGACGTGGTGCTGGCGAACCCGCCCTTTGGCGGCAAGGAGCGCAAGGAAGTGCAGCAGAACTTCCCTATCCGCACTGGCGAGTCCGCCTTCCTCTTTCTCCAGCACTTCATTAAAATCCTCAAGGCCGGTGGCCGGGCGGGCGTGGTCATCAAGAACACCTTCCTCTCTAATACCGATAACGCCTCCGTGAGCCTGCGCAAGCTGCTGCTGGAAAGCTGCAACCTGCATACCGTACTCGACTGCCCAGGCGGCACCTTCCAGGGCGCAGGAGTTAAGACTGTTGTGCTCTTCTTTGAAAAGGGCGTGCCCACCCGCAAGACCTGGTACTACCAACTCGACCCCGGACGCAACCTCGGCAAGACCAACCCACTCAACGACGACGACCTCGCCGAGTTCATCGCGCTACAAAAAACCTTCGCGGAATCGCCCAAGTCATGGAGCGTGGACGCCAAAACCATTGACAAGGCGACCTTCGACCTCTCCGTAAAGAACCCGAACAACGGCGGGGAAGTGAAACACCGCAACCCGCAGAAAATAATTGCCGAAATCGCTGCGCTGGATGCCGAAAGTGCGAAGGTGCTGGCGAATATCAGGGAACTTCTATGAAATCGGGCTGGAACATCAAGCCGTTGCAGTCACTCTGCGATAACGTCAAGCAAGACATCGTTGACGGGCCATTCGGGTCTGAACTGCAACGTAAGGACTACATCCCGGACGGTATCCCTGTTCTAAAAATTCAAAACATCAAGCCGTACGCGGTTGAGTTGAAGAAAATGGATTTTGTCACGTCCGCCAAGTTTCAGGAGTTAAAACGGCACTCGTATAAGCCTGGCGATATTGTGATGACCAAGCTGGGCAACCCGCTTGGTGTCTCGGCAATTGTGGAGGGAGTCGATGCTGGAATCATCGTCGCTGACTTGGTGCGCATTCGAGCGCAACACATCAACACGAAGTATCTGTGCTACCACCTGAACTCTCAGCATACGAGCGATTACATCAATGCGATGCAGAAAGGGACAACCCGCCCTCGTGTAACGCTGTCAGTGGTGCGGGAACTTCCCATCGCTGTGCCAACGTCAAACGAGCAACATCGTATCGTCGTCATCCTCGACGAAGCATTTAACGCGATTGCCACTGCCAAATCCAACGCCGAGAAGAACCTCCAAAATGCCCGTGCTATTTTTGCAAGCCATCTTCAATCCGTTTTCACCCAACGCGGTGAGGGGTGGGTGGAGAAGACTGTTGGCGAAATCGCGAATCACTCACTCGGCAAAATGCTGGATAAGGCGAAGAACAAGGGCGAGCCGCAGCGTTACTTGAGAAACGTCAATGTTCGCTGGTTTATATTCGATTTATCCGACCTTCTCGAAATGCGTTTTCTTGAGGAAGAGTCCTCGAAATACACAGCCGTCAAAGGTGACGTGCTAATTTGCGAGGGCGGCTATCCGGGACGAGCCGCAATTTGGGATCAGGACTACCCCATCCATTTCCAAAAGGCCCTTCACCGAGTCCGATTTCATGAACCCGAGCACAACAAATGGTTTGTGTATTTCTTGTATGCCCAGGACGAGGGCGGAGAGCTTAGACAGCACTTTACAGGAACAGGCATTCAGCATTTTACAGGAGAAGTGTTGCGCCGATTCAAGCTTCCGATTCCGCCGCTGCCAAAACTTCGTCAGCTTGTTTCGCGCATGGAAACGATTTCCACCGAAACCCAACGCCTCGAATCCCTTTACCAACAAAAGCTCGTCGCGCTGGACGAGCTGAAGAAGTCGTTGCTGGACCAAGCCTTCAGCGGCCAGCTTTAGGACCACGCTATGAATGAAGCTGAAACGAGAGCCGAGCATATTGACCCCGCGCTTGCAGCGGCGGGCTGGGGCGTAGTCGAAGGCAGCGGCATCCGGCGTGAATACCCGATCACGCTGGGCCGCCTCGAAGGCTACGGGCGGCGCGGCAAGCCGCTGACCGCCGATTATGTGCTGATCTACCGCAACACCAAGCTGGCGGTTGTCGAGGCCAAGGCGTGGGATGAAGAGCTGACCGAGGGAGTGGCCCAGGCAAAGAACTACGCCGGCAAACTCGCCATCCGCTTCACTTACGCCACCAACGGCCAAGGCATTTACGGCATCGACATGCATGAGGGGACCGAAGGGGAGATGTTCCGCTACCCGACGCCCGAGGAACTCTGGAACCTGACTTTTGCCGAGCAGAACGCCTGGCGCGACCGCTTCGCAGCCGTGCCTTTGCCAGACAAGAGCGGTTCTTGGGAAATTCGGTTCTATCAGGAGATTGCACTAAATCGTGTGCTCGAACGAATCGCGGCGGGAAGCGACCGAATTCTTCTGACTCTTGCAACAGGGACAGGCAAGACATCAATTGCATTTCAGATCGCGTGGAAGTTGTTTCAAAGCCGTTGGAACCTCAGCAGCGCACCGACGCGACGCCCGCGCATTTTATTCCTCGCAGATCGAAATACCCTGGCAACTCAGGCATACAATGATTTCACCTCGTTTGCCGCCTTTTCGGAAGACGCCTTGGTGCGAGTCAAACCCGAGGACATCCGCAAGAAGGGCAGGGTGCCCAAGAACGCCAGTCTGTTCTTCACCATCTTCCAGACCTTCATGAGCGGGCCACCAAAGGACGGCAAGCCGTCACCCTATTTCGGCGAGTATCCGCCAGACTTCTTCGACTTCATCGTCATCGACGAGTGCCATCGCGGCGGCGCCAACGACGAGAGCAATTGGCGCGGCATCCTGGATTATTTCGCGCCCGCCGTGCAGCTCGGCCTCACCGCCACGCCCAAGCGCAAGGATAACGTTGACACCTACGCCTATTTCGGCGAGCCAGTATACATTTACTCGCTCAAGGAGGGCATCAACGACGGCTTTTTGATGCCGTTCAAGGTGAAGCAAATATCCACGACGCTCGACGAGTATGTCTATACGTCCGACGACAAGCTGATCGAGGGAGAGATCGAAGTCGGTAAGCGTTACACGGAAACGGACTTCAACAAAATCATCGAGATCAAGGAACGCGAAGCACACCGGGTGAAGCTGTTCATGGAGCAGATCAACCAGCAGGAAAAGACGCTGGTCTTTTGCGCCACGCAGAATCACGCGCTTGCCGTGCGCGACCTTATCAACCAGATGAAGACCAGCAAAGACCCTGACTATTGTCAGCGAGTCACTGCTGACGACGCCGAGCTTGGCGAGCAACACTTGCGCGACTTTCAGGACAACGAAAAGACCATCCCCACGATCCTGACCACCTCGCAAAAACTCTCAACCGGTGTGGACGCCCGCAACATCCGCAATATCGTGTTGATGCGCCCGATCAATTCGATAATCGAGTTTAAGCAGATCATCGGACGCGGAACGCGGCTCTACGACGGGAAGGATTACTTCACGATCTACGACTTCGTGAAAGCGCATCATCACTTCAGCGATCCCGAGTGGGACGGTGAGCCACTTGATCCGGAGACCTGCCCCAAATGCGGTGCGCGTCCTTGTGTCTGCGAGGTGCGACCACCAAAGCCCTGTTCGGTGTGCGGTCAATCACCGTGTGTCTGTCCCTCTGAACCTTGCCCGAAATGCGGTCAACGCCCGTGCGTCTGCAAAAAAAGGGCGAAAGTGAAGCTGGCCGACGGCAAGGCGCGAACCATTCAGCACATGATGTGCACCACTTTCTGGCATCCGGATGGCACGCCCATGTCTGCGCAACAGTTTATGGAAATGCTGTTTGGAAAGTTGCCGGACTTCTTCAAAGACGAAGGCGAACTCCGCGCTATCTGGAGCGCTCCCGACACGCGCAAGAATCTTTTGCAAGGACTCGCCGAGAAAGGGTTTGGCCACGAGCAACTGGTCGAGATGCAGAAGATTATCGATGCTGAGAAGAGCGACCTTTTTGATGTGCTGGCCCATGTGGCCTATGCACTACCGCCATTGACCCGCGAGGAACGGGCTGCCAAGGCCAAGGTCGTAATCAGCAGCCACTTCAACACGAAGCAACAGGTCTTTCTCGACTTCGTGCTGTCGCATTATGTGAACGTTGGAGTGGATGAACTCGACCAGGAAAAGCTGACGCCACTGCTCCGCTTGAAATACCACAACTCAATTGCCGACGCCGTGGCCGACCTCGGCCGACCCGATGAGATCGGCAAGGTATTCAGCGGTTTCCAGAAATACCTTTATCAGCAGCAGGTTGCCGCATGACATACATCTCCGAGGTCATTTTCGTTGCAGGAGGACTTTGAGTTTCTACCCTAATTTAAGGAACCAATATGTCTCCGATCAACAAGATTCTCTCATTTGCACAAAATCGGGACCCCTGGCAACAGGATGTCATTCGAAGGATCTACACGAAAGGTGAGCTTACACCGGAGGATACGGATCAAGCCCTTTGTATGTTGAAAGTTTGCTATGGTCTTCTTCCTTCCGAGCAAGCACCTTGTCCTGAATGTCTCTCCGAGTCTCATGCTGCACCTGAATCACGGCGAGTCCCCAAGGTGACCTTAAACTCTCTCGGTGAAGTGAAGTATGTAAATCGGTTAGCGGAAAACCAGACTCTCCATTTTGCGGTCGAAGGAATCACTGTCATCTATGGTGATAATGGGACCGGGAAAAGTGGGTACTGCCGGTTACTTAAAAA
>PLSV01000072.1 GCA_003165235.1 Syntrophobacteraceae bacterium | reverse complement strand
CGCAGCAGCCACAGATTGACCGCCCGCAATCGAAAAGGTAAAAAGGTTGACAACCAATACACCCCAGAAGCTATCTCAATCGTCTTCCCTGGAGGTGGTGGCGCAGGCACGGGGAAAAAGGGCCTCGCAGCGTTTTCGTTGGTTGCGTTTGGCAATACTCCCATCCGATTCGGAGCCTCCTTCTTCTTTGGGTATAACATGAATTTCTGCTCGCTACTGAACGATCTACAGCAGCCAGCCTCTATGTGCCGGGAGTCCGTTCTCAACACAAAATTGTTACCGGGCGCGGACTATGGCGGCGAGTTGGTGCGGGAACCGTTGAGAAGCTCGCACATATTTTTTTGTAGCTGACCGCGCATCGCTGCTGCATGATGGTATATGAAATCATCCGTGGTCATAATCAGGAGAATTGGCAATGGAAGTCATTGGGTTTAATGGAAGTGCGCGAAAGACATCGAACACCGCAACCTTGCTGCAAAAGGCTCTTGACGGAGCCGCTTCACAGGGAGCCTCGACAAAACTTGTTCATCTCTATGATCTCGATTTCAAGGGCTGCAAGAGTTGCTTTGGCTGCAAAACGAAGGGTGGGAAAAGCTATGGCAGGTGCGCGGTAAACGACGACCTGACGCCGATTTTGAAAGAGGTCGAGAAAGCCGATGCTCTTATACTGGGGTCCCCTATTTATTTTTGGGCTGTCTCTGGAGAGATGAAATCATTTATGGAGCGTTTGATGTTTCCGTTTTATCGTTACACCACGGATGACGACCCTGCTCCGAGCCTCTTTCCCAAGAAAATTCATACTGGCTTTGTTTATACGATGAGCGCACCGGAGGAGCGGTTGAATCAACTCGGCTACGATAAAGCGATTGCTCTCAACGAAATGTTTTTGGGGAGAATCTTCGGAAAGTCAGAATCACTGCTTAGCACCGATACCCAGCAGGTGGAGGATTATTCGAAGATTGTGCAAAATCGTTTTGATCCGAAGAAGAAAGCCGCCAGGCACAAAGAATGCTTTCCGCAGGATTGTCAGAAAGCATTTGAGATGGGACGTCGATTTGCGGGTGGAGTCTGAGCGCGAGGTCGCGCTGGTTCTATGCTACGGCATGGCTAACCCGCGTATGAGGCATTCGACGTCGCACTGCGAAAGGTGGTCTTTCGGGCTTGGACTCAAGTATTTGCGTCCTTTGAACCGGGAGCGTGCCGAGAACACGCGACAAGCTCAACAGCGAGCGGCTCCCGCAGATACGGCAGGTTTCATGGGGGCTGTCGCTGATTACATCACAGTCGGCGCAGAGCACGGCATTTCGCAACCAGACCGCATTGACATCCGGTTTTTCAATCGTGTCCATAGACACCGCCTTCATGGTGGTTCACTTCTAATTTAGAAGCAGCTACTCAGAATTGTGGTTGCCGATGCTGTAGAAGGTGGGCTCTCACATTTCTACAACGTCGTAGGAATATCGTGATCTCGGTTGTGACTTTGCGGCGTTTTTCCGGCCTGCGCTTCCTATTTCGTCTGCAAGGCGCTTCAGTTTCTCTTGATCTTCCCAACTCTCAGTGTCCGCTGGAAATGTGGAGTCGTCTGGCTTCAGGTAGATGCTTTGATCAAACATGGTTGGTCTCAGCTGTACGTTCGCCACATCAGGATGCCAAAAACGCCGCGCCGAGGCTGAGCTGTATTGACCACTTTTTGGAACTTCCCAACCACCCCGTACATCCCCGACAACGGTTCCCATGGAATCGTTTCTCAAAGCGGTGATCGCGGAAGCTCAGCGGGGGATGCTTGAAGGTCCGTATCCCAATCGGCTCGGTTCCCGGCACCTCAGGTTCTATGCCACAAAACGCGCATATTCCGTGCAGCGGTAATTCACATGTCGCCGCAGATGGAGCGCGGCTGGAAGCGCACAAAACGGTCAGGTCCGTCCCGCTATTAAGACCCTACTGCGCCGAAGAGTTAGCTAATTGCGGTATCTTACAGAGCGTGATCATATAGGCGCTGGAGCGGACGATGGCGTCGGTCTGACGGCATACGATTACTTTGTCCTTGCCGACAGCCAAGAACAGGCGCAGACTCGACGCTGCGGTTGGAACGGCGATCGTGATTTCGTGAAGGGGGTAAAGGTCAAATGGAAAACGTTTTGGAAAAAGCCGATGCACAGGTGGCGGAATCTATCCGGAGACTTTCACGCGCAACGTCTGCGATGGCGGAGTCTATCAACGAGGGCGTAGGTGTCATCCAGCGTGCCATCAAACGGAGTGGCGATGTGGCCGAGGAACTCATGGACGATACGTCGCAACGTGTCAAGCGTCACCCGGCGGAAACAATTGCGGCGACGTTGGCGGTTGGTCTGGTCGCGGGAGTATTCATCGGCTGGATGTTGAACCGCAGATAGACCAAGATAGCAATGGTCTCGCCATGTATTCGGCGGCGCGTTCACTGATCTGCGTCTGGCGAGTAAGTCGGAAGTTTCATAGAGCCGAGCACAAGACTCGGCATCTGATCAATGTACCGTCCATCACGATGGAGCCACACGTCCTCAGGGTTCCTCCCCTTCATCTCCGATGGCGGAGTCGATTGCACCATCGCGCTGAACTTCTGCGCGATCTTCAGTCGCCTCTTGCTCCAACACTTCTATATCCTCATACCCACCCGCTGCAATTTTGTTGATAGCAGCACGTTCAGCTTCCTGTCTGGAGTCGGCTTCAACAAGTACGCTGATTTTAACGAGATGCTTCATGCTACGGCTCCTTTTGGAGTTTAATTTGTGAATCGCCATAATCCGCGCCGAAGGCATTGCAGCAATTACTGCACATGTCAGCGCCATCATACGCTTTCATTCGTGGCACTCCATGCATTCATGCGTGCCAATCTTTTCACGTCATTTCCGCCTGAATTACCTTGCAATGATCGTCAACTTGTCGTCAAGTTTATTAACCGAGTCCCGCACGTCCGGCAGTTCACTGAATTCTCGTGGGCTGGCGTCGTACGTGCACTGCGATGTCCACCATTTCACGATACTGAATAGCGGCATTCCTGTTTGGCATTTTTAAGAGCAATGAAAGAACCGTGCTGACATCTCCGGACACAATAACCCCAAGATCGGCCCGCCCTCCGATCTCCGTCCCACAGGTGCGATTACAGCAATCGACGGGGCGGGGGTGACGACCTACAGGCACGCTCGGTACACTTATCCACCGCAAATGGGCGAATCGCCTATTTGGGTTGATACGGTCTGTCGCGAAACTTTCCTGCCTGTCGGGTGTTTTAATGCGGTAGTGATTCGTGGCAGCACCCTGCGCAGAGATTTGCGGAGTCGTGCAACGATTGCATCAGGAGGAGAAGATATGACGAAGCGTAGAGTCCTAGCATTGCTCGTCACCATGGCATTGGCGACCGGAGCATTGATCGCGCAGAACAACCCGCCTGCCTACGTAACCGAGCCGCAGTACATCAATAGCTTCTNNGCAGCAATGTCCAGTTGGAATATGTCAATGGCGATCGGCTGGGTTCGCACCACTACCGCCTGTCGAGATGACTGGCTGGCTGTCTCAGGTCCAGGCACTGTTTACGCGTCTGGAAAAGAACGACGCACTGCGGGATGATGTCAAACGCATTGAGATTGATGTTCTCGCTATCGTACCGGCGCTCGAAAAGTTGGCGGGCGAGGCAGGCGTTTCACTGGTGGAGGGACTAGATCCCAAGCACCTCTTGCAGCAGATTCAAGATCGTTTAAAAACGAATCATTTTCATTAACTTTTTCGGACTTCTTCTCGGCGAGAGAACCTCCCAGCCGAATTTATCATGAAGCATTCCCATAATTCCTTTCGGGGCTATAAGGATGATCAATATTGCGATCACACCTAGAATAATCATGCTGATACCCGGGAAATCATACAAGAACTGCTTAAGGATAACGTAGACGACAGCACCGATAATTGAGCCCTCCATGGTTCCGATTCCGCCAATGATGACGATCACAACTGATGCCACGGTCCAATCGATGCTGAATGCTGCATAGGGCTGAATGAATGAGATGTTTAGGTACAACACCGCGCCGGTCATTCCTGTGATAAAAGCCGAAATCAGAAATATTGTGAGCTTCGTCTTGTAAAGCTCGACTCCCATTACCTCGGCGGCCGACTCATTGTCTCTCATCGCCATCAATGCCAGTCCCCGCTTGGTTCGCATGATGATATAGACCAGAAGCACCGAGCCTAAACCGAGGACGAGCGAAAGGTAGTAGAGAAAGGAAGTCGACATCTCGTACGTGGTTCTTATGTTAAAGCCAAGCCCGTACCCGACGAACGCCCAGTTCAGGAAATAGAGCGCCAAAGCTTCTGCTATCACCCATGTACTGATGGAAAAATAAATACCCTTCATCTTAAAGATAGGCTGCGAAATAATTAAGGCAAAGATCACCGAAACAACTCCTCCAATAAAAATGGCAAGGAGAAAGTTCAAATGGTAGACTTCAGTGATGACTGCGAGGGAGTACCCCCCAAGTCCTATGAAGATCTGCTGTCCCAAAGAAACAAGTCCTGCATAGCCTGCTAAGAGATTCCACATCTGCCCTAACGACATATACAACATGATGAGAAGAAAGATCATCACTATGTTTTCTGGTGCCCAAAAGGGTAGCGTGAACAGTAAGATAACGATAATTCCGAGAACGACTATTTTTACCGATGCTGCTGCATTGTTAGTCTTTGTAAGAGCCACTCTTTCGATACCTCTTCATATCCGGAAGAATTCTATTTTCGCGCGCCAGCAAAAAGCCCCTGAGGCCTGAATGTTAATATGACCAGAAGCACGATATATCCACAGAACAATTGATAGGCAGTACCGAAAAAGTAGGAGCCCACCATTTGTGACAGCCCAAGAATGATACCGCCCAAAAGGGTTCCAACAAGATTTCCCATTCCGCCGATCACAACGACTCCGAAAGCAAATATCAAATACTGCGTTCCAGTCGAGGGACTGTAAGTAAAGGTCATGCCTATCAAGAGACCGGCAATCGAGGCAGTCGCCATTGCAAGAGCCATCGTATATGCATAAATTCTTTTGGTATTAACACCTACCAGCTCGGACGCGACGATGTCACCTGAAGTAGCTCTTATAGCTCTTCCGAAATAAGTCTTCTTCATGACAAAGCTGAGCAAAAGAATAACGACGATCGATATGACAAAATTAATAAGATATATTTCTGATATAGAGAACCACGGCGTCGTGACGATGTTTTCGGAGGAAACCCGAGTAGGGATATTCTTGGCGTCCGCGCCGAAGATTAACAACAAAACATTCTGCAGGATGATAGACAATCCGAACGTGATCAGGAGTGGGGGTTCCGGACCCTTATCAATCACCTTGTTGATTAAGAAAGTCTGACAGAGAAAACCGATAATGATCATGACGACGACGGTAATCAGGAGCGCAATGAAAACATTGCCGGAGAACCGCATTGCCACTACCATGCTCATGTAGGTAGATACAATCATGAGGTCACCGTGGGCCAGGTTAATGATCCCCATGATTCCAAAGATGAGAGACATCCCCAAGCCTATCATCGCGTACAGGCCTCCGAGCAGGATGCCATTTAAAATCAATTGAAGAAGAACCTCCATCCGTATCACCTCAACAAAACTTCAGTTAAGCATATTTGTGTATGCCAAAAAACGCGTCCTTCACCTCGTCCTCGGGAAGCTCTGAGGAAGGCCCTTCCATCACGATTTTGCCTTTTACCATGACGTAACTGTAATCAGAATACTTAAGACTTCTCTTTACGTCCTGCTCCACAAGTACGAAGGTCATGCCTTCACGATTGATCTCTCTGATCTTGTGGTAGATATCTTTTACGATGACCGGAGCAAGTCCCATGGAGACTTCATCACACAATATGACTTCTGGGTCCACCATGAGGGCCCTTCCTATCGCGAGCATCTGCCTTTGCCCGCCGCTTAGGTAAGTGGCTAGCTGCCCTGATTTTTCTTTCAGTACAGGGAACAATCCATAGACCCTTTTCAGCAGTTCCTGTCTCTTTCTTCTCGCATTCGGCAGATAGGCCCCCATGAAGAGATTTTCTTCCACGCTCATTTTCTCGAATACCCTGCTGCCCTCAGGGGACATGGTGATGCCTTTTGCGACTATTGTATGGGTCGGAACGCTGCCAATATCTTGACTTTTGAAGGTTATTTTGCCGCGCGTCGGCTTATTGATTCCAGTGATGGTCCCCAAGAGAGTTGACTTGCCCGCGCCGTTTGAGCCGATAATCGAAACGATCGAGCCTGGAGAAATCTGTAAGGATACATTGTAGAGAGCCTGAAGATCTCCATAATGCACATCCAAATTCTCGACCGTGAGCAATTCCTTATTCTCTTGATTCAGCATTCTTCGTCAGCCCCTAGATAGCATTCCGACACTTCTTTTGAGTTCATAACCGCCTCGGGAAGTCCACACAGCACAACTTTCCCCTCGGCGAGGCAAAGAATTTTGTCCGTTCCTTCGAGCATGGTCTGCAGCACATGTTCGATCCAAACAATACTGATGCCCTGATTTTTGATCATCCGTACGATTGCTAGCATTTTTTCGACCTCTGTTTCCGTAAGCCCGCCTGCCACCTCATCAAAGAGCAGAAGTTTCGGATCGCTTGCGAGGGCCCGGCCTATTTCAAGTCTTTTTCTGTCGATAAGGCTCAACTTGCCAGCAAACCACTCTGCCTTATCAACCAGCCCGATCATCTCGAGGATCTCGAACGCTTTTCTTCGCCCTTTGCTTTCGGGCATGCCCCCCCCATATACAGCACCTACGATGACATTTTCGAAAACGGTCATTCCTTCAAACGACCTCGGCACCTGGAATGTTCTTCCAAATCCCATATGGCATCTCTCGGTGATCGTCTTATGGGTAATGTCTTCCCCCTGAAAACGAATGCTTCCCTTGGATGGTTTTAGGATTCCCGTGAGGATATTGAGCATTACTGTTTTCCCGGCGCCATTCGGTCCGATGACGCCGAGGATTTCGTTGCTTTCCACCTCAAAGCTGATTGATTTCAACACGTCATTGCTGCCAAAAGAAATGCTCAGATTCTCGACGGTGAGAACGTTTGCCAATACTGCCTCCTCCCGTATGCCGTGAAATCGGACTGCTTGCTTGCCGCCATGGCTGAAGCTTCATCGCCAGCACAATTATAGTGACCAGTTATGCTCTCGTAATCTGATCGGTCGGCATTATCTAGATTGCATGGTGTCCCCCGATACGGGAGACACCATGGGGACAATTACTTGGAGCCGGCCAGGAAGAATAACTTTTCCTTAGCCAGTGGCACCTTAGTGAATTTTCCGTTTGCGACAATGTGCTTCTCCCACGCACCATTCTTGCCCCTTACCCACTGGGAGACCACAAGCGGCACCTCTGCGATGTTTCTTCTGTCGTATTTGATGTGGCCAAACATAGTATTGAGATCGGTCTCAGAAAGTGCTTTTCTCAGTTTCTCCCGATCCAGGGATTTAGCCCTTGTAAGAACATCGGCCAACACATCGAAAGTTGACATGTCATAGCCTAAAGTCGCGTCGGGATACTTGCCCGTTTTCGCCCACTCCGCAGAAAGTCCGGCTGCAGTTTGGCCCGTCAAGGACGACTTAAATGGGAAACTTGGTTCCCAGTGATCTTCGGCTAGCAACCCGTTTCCCAAATCACCACCCAATGAGCTTGCATCCGACCTGAAGCACAGGCCTTTGCCAATAGTGAATATCTTCGGGACAAAGCCTTGTTGATGAAACTGCTTCCATGCGACTGCAAAGTCAGGCGTAATCATGTTGGCTACAACAATGTCGACGCCAGCCTTTTTGAACTGGCTAATGATTGAGGTATAGTCCCTTGTGCCCGCCGGAAACCTTCCCGGATCGATGATCGTATATCCTCTTGCCTTTGCTCTTTGCGTGGTGAGTCTCGATAGAAGAATTCCATCAACTTGGTTGTCATAGACAAAGCCAACCTTCTTGTTGGTTTTCGCTGCGTCCCAAGCATCGATATAAGTATCGACCATGTTTTCTAATGAAAACAGATCGCCGTACGCCCACTTGTAAGGGCCTCCTGTCATCCAGGATTCAATGGGTCCATTTTCCATTAAGGCCGGTATCTTATGTCGTTCTGCAACAGCCGAAACCGGGTTGATGGTATCTGGAGTCCATGAAGCAATCAGGAAATCGACCTTATTGCTAAGCACGAGCTTGTTTGCAGCTTCTGAAGCCTTGGTGGGATTGCTTTCGCTGTCTGCCCATATAATCTTGACGGGAATTCTTCTCTTATATTCATCAATGTAAATTCCACCATTCTTATTCATCTCAGCCAAAGCTTTTGCCTCAATGAACTTGGTGGATTGAGTAAACTGCGCCAAGGGACCTGTGAACGGTGCTACCCATCCAACCAGAATCGCATCCTTCTGAGGCAAATTTGCCGCCTTTGCAGTGGGACAAAGGCCCGCCAGGATCAGAATGCCAAGCGCCACTACCGCAGAAAACGACGAAAACCTGCAAGCTTTCCTCTTCTTCATGATTTTCTTCCCCTTTAGTTTCTGTGTTTATTTATGCTTCAGAGTGCTCGGTTCTGCAGCCTAACCAATCGGCTACGTCTGCCTCCCCGCGGCCTTCACAAGATTGCCTCGGTCATTCACCTTCCAGAAACTGGAATCGATCTCTCGGCAAAAGATCCGCTGAACGGATCGGCAATGGTGCTGATTGGCTCGGCGAATCTTCCAGAATTCATGGTTTCCTTTTTACTTAATGTGCAATTGTGGCCTAAGCTGGAATTTCCTTTTTCAGCTCTGATTCGCCGAGAGTTTACCACTGGTAGCCGGTTTTGCAA
>PLSV01000102.1 GCA_003165235.1 Syntrophobacteraceae bacterium | reverse complement strand
GCTCCGTGGAAATCCAGGCTAGCCGCCGGAAGTGAGTTTGGGATTGCATCGTCAAGGGTGAATAAAGCGATATGCCTGAATATGGGCCTTTTACATGTGCCACCCCTATTCCAGAATCCGAATTCCGGCTACCAGTTTACCCCATGGATTCTCAAATAGTTCTTCGCATCTTCGTTGTCGAGTCGCGCCGCTGTTATCATATCCTCAGTCGCCCGCCTCCGGTCACTAAGTTTGCCATAGCTGACGCCACGGTTGTTATATGCCTCAGCATATTTAGGATTGATTTCGATGGCCTTGTCAAAATCCTCAATCGCCTGTCTGGGGTTGTCGAGCATGCCGTAGGCGGCACCCCGGTTATTATATGCCTCAGCATATTCAGGATTGCTTTCGATGACCCTGTTATAATCCGAAATCGCACGTCTGTAGTTGCCTAGTTTGTCATAGGCGACACCCCTGTTATTATAGGCCTCAGCGTATTCAGGGTTAATTTGGATGGCCTTGTCAAAATCTGGAATCGCCCGTCTGTAGTCGCCAAGTTTACCATAGGTGAGACCTCGGCTGTAATAGGCCTCAGCATATTCAGGATTGATCTGGACGGCCAGGTCAAAATCTGAAATCGCCTGCCTGTAGTCGCCAAGTTCACCATAAGCCACGCCCCGGCTATTGTGGATAGTATCATTGCAGTTGGTGACTTTCAGGGCGTGATCATACAGCGTAATACTATTCCGCCAGTACCCGACCTGTGTTCGTGCAACAATGAAAAGAGACAAAAGGACCAAAGACGATGACGCAAAAAGCGCCTCTTTGCGGAGTGGGTGGCTGGGCCGCCATTTTTCCAGGAGTTCCGGAATGCCCCACGCCGCCATGACGAACAACCCGATCAGGGGGATATAAGTGTAGCGGTCAGCCATGGCCTGACTGCCGACCTGCACAACCCCTATGACGGGCACAAGCGTGCCTGTAAACCACAGCCATCCCATAGTCAGGTAGGGAAGCCTCTTTGCCGTCCGGATAACCGAAATGGAGACTGCGATAAGGAGCAGGACCGCCCCCAGGGTCTGCCATAGCGGCAACGATCNNGTAGATGATATAGGAAACGAATGCATTCGCAATACGAATGCCCGGTCTAATTGCCTCAAAGGATACAACCGATCCTCCGCTTTTTTGAGCGACGTATGTCACTATACATGAGAGCGCTGCAAGCGCAAGAAGCGGGACCCTTTCCAGGAGCAGAGGGCGGAGGACTGAAAGGAGAGGACTGAGGACTGAGGCCCCGGGTTGAACACTTCCGGGGTGACGAGGACTGAGTGAGGCGCAATTCTCAGATCGGTGAGTTTTTTACGCGATTTTCTTTTGTTCGCAGACAGCGGTTTTTGCGCCCGGCTTGTAGTTTGCTTTGCGCTACCAGCTCCAGGCTCCCCTGTTCCCGCTTCCTGCCTGCTTGCCTGTGTGCTGGTTTGCCGGGCGGCTTTCTTGGGCTCGAAGCGCTGCAGAGGCCAGTAGTCCAGAAAGAGCAGAACAAAGGGAAGGCTTACCAGCATGGGTTTTGCCATCAAGCCTAAAACAAAGAATATCAGAACGGCCGAATAACAGATAACGGAAGACGGAATCCGGAGGATACCCGTCCACTTCTCTACGTCCTCCGTTCTCCGTCTTCCGTCCTCCGTCCGATGCTCGACATAATGGATATACGCTCCTATAGTGAGCATCCAGAAGAAAGTGGAAAGAACATCCTTTCGCTCAGCCACCCAGGCGACAGATTCCACGTGGAGAGGGTGAAGGGCGAACAGAGCCGCTAAGAAAGCGCTCTTCCATGGCGCTTTGGTCATTCGGTGATAAACGAAAAAGAGCAACAGCGTATTTGTACTGTGGAAAAGGAGATTGATCAGATGATGCCATCGCGGTTTCAACCCGAAGAGTTGAACATCGAGCATGTGGGACATCCATGTCAGAGGATGCCAGTTTGCGGAATGACCGGTAGTGAATGCCCACCGAATTGACCCAATAGTAATGCCGCTCTTAACATGAATGTTGTCGGTTATGTATAGGGGATCGTCGTAATTAATGAAATCGCACTGATTGACCTGCCAGAATGCTATGAGGGCGGCAACCGTCAGGAGAAGGTAAATCAGCGGAATTTGCTTATCTTTTAACATGGAAGACATAGTGACCCAAGGCCGAAGGCTGCTCCCGGTTTATCCCTATACTTCTTAATCCGAATAATGCATGAACCTGACCACCAACGAATCTCGAAGGGCATTCCGGGGTTCGTCTAACATCCTGAAAACCTCCCTTGACGCCTTCAAGGCCATAGAACCTTCCCATATACGAATAAGAAACGCAAGCGGTTCGGCAATGGGACCGGTTTTAGCGGAACGGCGCAGCTTGAGAAGTTCCCATTTAGCGCCAATGCTGGTCATGCCCGTTAGGATCATGATACCCAGACCGATAAAGCTGACCAAGCCGCCAATGTAGAAAACCTTCGTCAATGTGCTAAGCTGTCTCCATTGGGCAATCATAGATACACCCATTTCCTAAATATCAGAAACTCATGTCCACACTCCGCACATCTTTTCTCATAAATCTTGACCGTCGGGACTCCCATAATTTTGTCCACCCATCCGACAATGTTGGTAATCGATAGCCTGGATTTGACACTCTCGCTTCCACACTGCGGACACTTAGCTTATATTGTGGATCTTGAATAATCATGACCTGACCTTCCCCTTTGCTGAATGACGTTGGTGTCGATGCCGATCTTAATTTCGACGAGTCAGAGTGAAAGTACATGGTAGCTTGGATTATTATCTCGGGTATTCATATATGTAGGAGGATACGTCATTTCAGGGGCAGGAAGAGAGGTCTGGCCCAGTTACTTTGTTTGGTCTGATCGGCATTTTTTCTTGCGGATTTTGATTGGAATATCGTAAGATCCACGGACATTCGGCAATCCAAGAGCTTTTTCAGATGTAATCCGACCTGGAAATGCGGTTCGGCTCCAGTTGGGGGTCAAGTTGGCGCATTATTCAGGTTTATGCTGCTCCCCGTCGCTTCCCCCCATTCAATACGGGAGAACAGCCAAGAGTTTAACTGGCGGGACTCACTTTGATTTCGAGGAGAATGTCAATGAAGAAACGTTTTCTCACGAGCCTTCAACTTCTGGTTTGTATCTTGTTAGTTTTACCGTGCTATACCGTGTACGGTGCTAAAGACCAGCCGTTTCCTCCAGGATCCCAGCTTCCCCGGTCCACCTTCCCGGCGCCGGACTCGCAAGAGACATTGAGTTATCTTGGCCTGACCTCGACGGAGCCTTACACCGTCTCCCAGATAGGCGCCAAACTTGTCCTTATCGAGGTCATGAAGGTCTGGTGCCCTGTATGCCGCGGCAATGCGCCTATAATGAACAGCCTCTACCAAGTGGTCAAGAACGACGCTGATTTGGCCAGGGATGTGAAGATCATAGCGATATGCACGGAAAACAACAAAAAGCAAGCGGATGCTTTCAGGAAGAGCTTCAAGATATTGTTTCCAGTAATCCCCGACGAGCACTATGGTATTGGCCTGACCGCGAAGGTGTCGCACACGCCGACAATGGTCCTGGTAAATTCCAGCGGCAAGGTGCTTTGGAGCCACACCGGGGAAATCAGCGATTTCGACGGGTTGCTGCGAGAACTGAGAGAAAATCTCAAGAAGCAATAGAGGCAATGACCGTTAACATGTATTTTCTCGTAATGTGGAATTGTATTTCAATTTACTGGATTTTATTGAATTTTCAGGTGGAATTGTTGTTTGAACGGGATCTGCCGGCTGCCTCCGAGCTGTTGAGTTGAGGCCCTCCTGTCTCCATGCTTGGGTCGCATACAGAATGGGCGCCGCTTGAAGAGTTCCCATATAGCGCCAATGCCGGTCATCCCGGTCGGGACCATAATGGCCAGACCGATAGAACTGACCAGGCCGCCAATGTAGAAAATCGTGGTTAATGTGCTAAACTCAACTTTTAAAAATAGCGAGTGCTGTGGCGCTATATTTTTGATCGTTTGAAAACGCGATTAATACATCATGCGGGCTTGCGGCCCATGACCGCCAGGTCACTGTAGAAGAAAAGCCGGAACGCCACGATAGCCGCGCCCGTCAGAAGAAGGTAAATCAGCGGAATTTGCTAATTTCCTAACATGAAATTATACACAGCGTCATAAATAATTGCGTATCGAATCCCTCAAGCAACAGCCTGATTTGGCTCTGATGGCCTATCTACATGTATGGCTATGCACATCTATTTGCGGCATCGTGTATAATCCGATCACCAGTTTATTCCCATGTTTCTCAAGGCTTTCTTAGCTTCTTCGAGGTCAAATCTTGCCGCTGTTTTCATATCCTCGATGGCCTTACTGTCGTAGCCAAGTTTGGCGTAGGCAATTCCCCGGTTATAATATACCTCTGCACGTTTAGGGTTGACTTCGATGGCCCTGTCAAAATCCGAAATCGCCTGCCTGTAGTTGCCCAGTTTGTCATAGACGATCCCCCGGTTATTATAGGCCTCCGCATATTTAGGATCGATTTCGATGACCCTGGCAAAATCTGAAATTGCCTGCCTGTGATTGCCCAGCTTGCGATAGGCGATACCTCGGTTATTATAGGTAAGAGCATAATTAGGAGTGATTTCGATGGCCCTGTCATAATCCGAAATCGCCTGCCCATAGTTGCCGGCTTTGTCATAGGCAAGTCCCCGGAGGAAGTAGATAATGTCACTAGGGCCTGCAGCTTTAAGGCTGTGCTCAGACAACGCAATGCTATTGCGCCAGTGCCCTGCCTGTGTCCATGTAACAATGAAAAGAGGCAGAAGAACCAATGCCGACAACGCAAAAAGAGCTTCTTTGCGGGGTGGGTGAGAGGGTCGCCATTTTTTCAAGAGTTCCGGAATACCCCACGCCGCCATGATGAACAACCCGATCAGGGGGATATAAGTGTAGCGGTCAGCCATTGCTTGAGCGCCGACCTGCACAATCCCGATGACGGGCACAAGTGTGCCTGTAAACCAGAGCCATCCCACGGTCAGGTAGGGAAACCTTTTTGCCGCCCCGATAACCAAAGTGGTGACTGCGATAAGGAGCAGAGCTGCGCCAAATACCTGCCAGGGCGGCAACGGTTCGTGATGAGGATAATAAACAGCAAGATTAACTGGCAAGATGGTCTTTGTTATGTAGACGATATAGGAAACGAAGGCATTGGCGATACGAACACCCGGTGAAAACGTCCCAAAGGATGCTACAGTTCCTCCTTTTTGCTGGACGACGTATGTCACGATGCATGAGAGCGCTGTAAGCGCAAAGAATGGGATTTTTTCCAGGAGCAGAGGGCGGAGGACTGAAAGGAGAGGACTGAGGACTGAGGCCCCGGATTGGACACTTCCGGGGTGACGAGGACTGAGTGGGGCGCAATTCTCAGATCGGTAAGTTTTTTACGCGATTTTCTTTTATTCGCAGACAGCGGCTCCCGCTCCCCGCTTCCCACCCCCTGCCTGCTTGCCTCTGTGCGGGTTTGCCGGGCGGATTTCTTAGGCTCGAAGCGCTGCAAAGGCCAGTAGTCCAGAAGGAGCAGAACAAACGGAAGGGTTACCAGCATGGGTTTCGCCATAAGGCCTAAAGCAAAAAAAATGAGAACTGCCGAATAACGGATAACGGAAGACGGAGGATACCCGTCCTCCATCCTCTGTCTTCCGTCCTCTGTCTTCCGTCCTCCGTCCGATGCTCGACATAATGGATATAGGCGCCCATAGTGAGCATCCAGAAGAAAGCGGAAAGAACATCCTTGCGCTCAGCCACCCAGGCGACGGATTCCACGTGAAGAGGGTGAATGGCGAACAAAGCCGCTACGAAAGCGCTCTTCCAGGGCGCTTTGGTCATCCGGTGAAAGACGAAAAAGAGCAACAGCGTATTTGTAATGTGGAACAACAGATTAGTCAGATGATGCCATC
>PLSV01000052.1 GCA_003165235.1 Syntrophobacteraceae bacterium | reverse complement strand
TACACAAAAGATTTTACACTACCTTCTTTGGAGCTACTCTCCGATTTCTTAATACCTGGCGAGCGAGACGGGTTCGGACTTCTTTATCCCTCAGTCTCCCTCCCCTTACATTCCCACCCGCAGGACATCGGAGCACTTGAATGTCACCACTTTCCGTGGCGGCAGCGCAATCGTGTCCCCTGTTTGTGGATTCCTCCCTATACGCCGATGCTTTTCTTTCACTGCAAATTTTCCGAATCCGATGATGAGAACGTCTTCGCCATTTTGCAGGGACTCCTTAATCAGCTCGAAAAGGGTGTCGATGATTCGGGCCGACTCGGACTTGATGAAAATGTTCCAGGTTAAAAGTGCTTTTGCGATTTGGGCTTACTTACGGCTTGGGCTAGTCCAGATAATATTCGGCGGATTCAGAAAACTCCATAAATCCCCCTAGAGACTTTTGGGCGCCGGATAGAGAGTCACAAACGAGGAAGAATCGGATGCTGACGTCTTGTTTGTTGTGATTCCTGATGAAGTTTATCGTTATTTCAAACTCAAATCTCAGTGAAAGCCGAACTGCGCATTACATCTTCATGAAAAAGGAGATTGAAGACTCCACGAGACTTCGATGTCCAACGTTGCATTCTTCCCAAAGTCAAAATCGTACGGACATACTCGTATGGCTCCATGAGGAACCCTCACCTCTATGATTAATGATCCGGCAGGGCGTCACGGACAAAGATGCCTACACGCCGGATTCAAAGTTCTCCAGAAATTGCGATATTTGAACTCCCAGATAGATGCACTGAACCCCCTCGAAACAGGCGTCGGCATCTTTCCTCTCAAGGTGGGTCGTCAGCTCGTGCTTGCCTTTAGCCAGCTTGACGATCCAGGCGTCTTTCCCAGGGTCAAAACTTAGGGACAGTGAAAGATCGTGCTTTACGATCTCAGGGTACATCTCCCGCAGTTTGGAATCTAAGGCTCTTGGGTCCGCGCTCATGGGCATTTTCTCCTTTTCGCCAAGACCTGCCTGGCTGTCATACAACAGCTTAACTGCCTGCGGGGAGGATGTGGCCGCCGGCCGTTATTTCCTGCAATTCATCCTCTGAAAGCTCCAGGCCCGAGTGTCTTTCCCACACCGGGGAAAGTCTGTCCGTATAGATATCTCCGCCACCGCCCAGAAAGTCCGAATAGTCGTCCACGTCCAGATCGCTCATCCACAAGGGTCTTCTCTGTTTTCTAAGTTCCGTGATATTGAGTTCCATGGTTATAAATCCTTTTGTCGCCAATATATGTTAAGTTATTTTGAGTTATTACATCATGGCTGATAACTATTATCTGACATCTCCCTAAGATAAGCACTCGTTTCGGATTGTCCAATTCGCTGCTCCCACCGGCCTCGCCGTCGGCTTTTTCTCAACGAACGGCGTCATCGATGCGAACTCTCACGACAAGATAAGGCGGACGGCGAAGATCCAGGCCGTCGTTAAAGCCCGGCTGCCTGTTCGCTTGCCCCAGGGTGACGTAAAGATACGTATCGGCGGTAAACAGCCCATCGGGCCATACGATCCGGGGATCATGCGCCACGAGATCGAAGCGGCCGTCCGGATTTCGCCGTACGATCGAATCCTGTTCGAATGCCCCAAAATAGATCCTATTCGAGCGATCGGTTGCGAGGCCGTCACAAGCAGGCCTCTCACCCTCGTCCACGACAGCCGCCGCAAGTTTTTCATCGCTTACGCGGGCATCGGCCAGCAAATCCGTCGCGATGCTGTAGAGACGCCGCCCGGTGAGCGTCGTCCAGTAGAGGCGCTTGCTGTCGGCGCTCAGCGTGATCCCGTCGGCGCCCCCCACCGGGAAGCTCGGGCGCCTGGGGTCATAAACAAGCGGACGCCCCTGAAAGAAGGCCATGAACCCCGGCTCGGCCCGGGTCGAAGGGTTGCTTGCGAGCACCCGCCGGGCTTTGCCGGTCTCCAGGTCGACCACCACCAGCGCCGAGGAGGTTCCAAACGAGGAGTCGCTGATGTACGCGACGCCTTTAGCTCCATGAGTCAGATCCACACGCAAGTCGTTCATATGGCTATCGGGAAGCAACGCCGAGGGCGCCAGAAGCGCCTTCCCCACCACATTCCCTGTCTCGATATCAAATCCTACGACTTTTGCTCCCCCCGGCGGGATCGGCCGACCGGCGGTTTTCCCATCATCAATCAGCCACAGCCGGCCTTCTGAGTCCATTGTCATGCCATGCACCGAAACCAACCGGTCCGCCGCCTGCACATCAGAGGGCAAGCTCATTGCGGCATTGGGAAAAGGAATGAGCTTTCCGTCTTTGTACTCAGCCAAAGTGGCCTTCTTGTGATCGATCGCATGGCGGGGAAATCCGAGAAATATCCGTCCGTCCCGCGCCACCACGATTCCAGACGGCTCAGGGCCGGAAATTTCAGCCACGATCTCAATAGCATGGGATGACTCGACCGTGGAACCGGCGAGCTGCCTGATGACGATGAAACATAAACAAAGAGTGAGAAGGGTAAGGACCGCCCTTCTTCTGAACCGCAGTTCCTGACCGATATGAGGGTAAAGCCGGTTCGTATTCATTTGAAACGACACTGCCGGTTAACGGTTGGAGCGTCCTTCAGTTGTAGGAGCATCAGGACGGCCGGCTCATTGCCGAGTGTGCCGGACAAATGTCCCTTCTCACCTTTCGAATTCGGCTTCGTGTTTTGATCCTCGCCGAACGATGCTTCGCCCGGACCCATCTCCACTCGCACGCCATCCATCGTCTCCACAAACCATCGGCCTGAAAGGGGTACGATCCATTGCGGCTTCGGATTCTCGTGCCATATTCCTACCCACCCCACGGGCAGGACGACGACAACTGCTTCCGCCGCTTCAGCCTTTAGGCGGTCCAGCCATTGGGGGGCGGCAGGCGGCGCATAACTTTGCATCACAAAGTCGTTCATTTCACATTTCGTTTGATGGCTGACGCCGTTCGTATCGGTCCATACATGCCAATAATGAAAAACCGGGGGAGAGGCGTCAGAAGCATTTGCCGGCGATGGCGGCGCCTGCGGGAAGGTTAGGGCAAGCACCAGGAATGAGAAGAGTGCGAAGATTTTCCCGGCCTTCAAAGCAATGCAAGGCAACTTTTTGCATCGTAGCATCGATGCTTGTGGTTGAGCATCCATAGATTTCTCCTATGTCATGGAGCAACTATTGCCAGAAGCGAAGTCCCTCGCCTCCTCTGACGGCTCGTTCGCCGCTCCCCGGCGCCTCCAACCAAAGCACTAGAGGATAGAACGGACGACCCCGCCATCAACACGCAAGGCTGCGCCGTTGGTGGCCGAAGACAGCGGGCTGGCCAGGCAGGTCACCAGGTAGGCGACCTCTTCGGCGCCGGCGAAGCGTTGCAGAAGTGAGGTGGGGCGAACCGACCGGAAGAACTCTTTTTCAACCTCCTCAGGAGTAATGCCCTTATCCTGGCTAAGTTCGGCGATGAAGCGGCCGACGCCCTCGGACCAGGTAGGTCCGGGGAGCACTGCGTTCACGGTGACGCCTGTGCCCAGGGTAGTTTCCGCCAAGCCCCGGCTCAGCGCCAGATACATGGCTTTAGTGACGCCGTAATGGATCATCTCCACCGGGATATTAACCCCGGACTCGCTGGACACGAAAATGACGCGGCCCCAGTCCGCAGCCTTCATGCGCGGCAGATAGTGACGGGAGAGCCGCACGCCGCTCATGAAATTGATCGCGATGATGGCCTGCCAGTCGGCGTCGTTTATCGCCTCAAACGGCCGAGGCTCATACATCCCCAGGTTATTGACCAGGATGTCCACCGTTGGAAAACGCAGGATGGTCTCTTCGGCGCCCTCTGGTTTCGCCAGATTGCAGGCCAGTCCTTCAAGCCAGGCTTGGGGATGCGCCTGACGAATTTTCTCGATGGCCCCGGCCACCCGGTCCTCGCTGCGGCCGTTTACGATCACCCGGCACCCTTCAGCCGCCAGCGATTCGGCGATGGCAAAACCGATCCCGGCGGTGGAACCCGTCACCAGGGCCAGCTTGTTATTCAACTTGAGGTCCATAACCACCTCTCCGGACATTTCTTTTTATCGGAAATCATGCGGCGCCCTTCCGCCTTTTCGCAAAACTAACGCCCGGAACCCCTTCCCTCCCGGTTAAACGCTTAAATGGCCTTAAAAGAGGAATAATGCACATTTCAATAAAATCAATGCTTATGGAATTTTTGTGAAATTAGTGTGACAGGGGTTGGGAACAAGGATGTTGATGCATATTCTATTAAGAGTTTGCAGGAGATACTCGGACTTCGACGACAATTCGATGGAAGATTTGTGGATAGATCTTGTTTGGCCCACCGGCAAGTCTTGATCGTACCCAGAGAATTTAGACCTCGGAGGACGCCATGCAGCCACATCCGACAGATCACCCGGGGTTTTTACGGATCCCCGGCCCGGCTTTAAACACCATCTCCGTGCGCTTCGCACGACTCTCAGATCGCGACCGGTTCAATCCGTCGTGGTGGGAGGAGCATCCGCTTGCGAAAAGCTCCACGTTCGCCGGTTGGTGGGAGATCGACCTCGATCTGCTTGCCCTCCGCGATGGCGCCTACGAATATGAATTTGTGGCAAACGGATCAACTATCGTCGCGGACCCCTACGCCGAACAGATCACCCGTTTCGGCGGATATCGCGGGATATTCAATATTGCTGGTGGAAAGCGGGCGCAAAGGCCATTTTGCTGGGACGGCGAGACGTCGCCTGAAGTCAGCCTTCCGCAGAATAACCAGATCGTGATCTATGAGATGCCGATCAAGTGGATGTCCTCAGATCCCGGAGAGAAGGCTTTTCTGGTAGAGCTGGGCACATTTGACGCGGTTATCTTCCGGCATCTGGATGACCTGGCCGGCATGGGTGTGAATTGCATCGAACTGTTACCGATTGAGGATTCGCCACAGACTCTGAACTGGGGTTATGGAACGAGGTTTTTCTTCGCTCCTGATTATGATGTCGGTAATCCGGTGGATGCGAAGTTCTTCATCAAGTCATGTCATCAACGCGGCATTCGGGTCGTGCTGGATGTCGTCATGAACATGTTTGCGCCGCAATGCCCTCTTTCAGTGCTCGCGCCCCAATGGTTCTACGAGTCCAGCTCAGCCGCGCGGCAGGATTGGGGCCAGAACCTGTTTCGCTTTAACACGCCGGCTTATGACAATTATTTTGCGGCCCGGGAATTCTTGTGTGAGATGGCGGAGTTCTGGGTTTCCGAGCACCACGTCGACGGCTTCCGTATCGATGACTTCGCCGACATCAATAATTGGGATTTCGTCCAGGAGTTTCATGATCGCGCCACAGCCAAAAGCCAGGCTCTTTTCCCTGGAAAGCCGTTTCTCGTCGTGGCGGAAGATTCTAACCGCCACTTTGTGACCACCGCAAATGACGCCTTCAATCCCGGAGGACGCGTGGTCGTTGACGCAATCTGGAACTTCGGGTATCGCGATGAGGTCCGGCGTCTCTTGACAAACGCCATTAATACGACTTGCGGAGAGCCATCCCGATCGACCCGTGTGGGGCGCCTGATTTCAAAGGACGGGATCTGGAACGACTGGAACCATTCTTTTGACGCCGGCTATGCGGACATGGCTTGTTCAGTCGACTACATCACATCGCATGATGTCGCGGATGGACCCCGGCTCATGAATATCATTCTCGGCCCCATGCTCCAAGCCGCCAATCTCGGCGACGGCGGCGTACAGAACGTTCGAGACGCTGTCTACACCGCTGCCGCTTCTTCCAATAATGACCTGAAAGCTGCCGTACAGGCAGCTTTGCGAAGGGTTTTCGGCGCCTTCGCCATCCTGATGACCTCTGTTGGAATGCCTATGTGGCTGGCCGGCGAGGAGTTCGGGGACGTGCACGATACAGATTACGTCGACATAAATGCAAAGCAGCAGGACCCGGTTCAATGGAACCGGGCGGCATTTCCCGGAAACGCCGATCTAAAAGCGAATATCGCGAAGCTGGTTAAGTTAAGAACATCGCATCCGGCTTTGCAGCGTAATGAAGTGGATTTCTTCTATTTTCATCCCCAGTTTGACGATAACGACGGTCCTCGAGTCTTTGCATATTGTAGAAGTGGAGGTCAGCCTCCTGGCAGTTCCGGCCAGGTGATCGTGATCGCCAACATGGGACCGCAACCATTTCTGAACTACAATATTCCAGGCTGGCGGTGGGGCAATTCACTGCTGAATGAAATCGGCTATTCCAATACCGCACCCGTCTACAATCCGATTAATGGAACTTTGTCTCTGTCGCTCAACTCATTCGAGGCGCGTGTCTTTACGACTTGATTTTTCCCGGCACAGGAGAGGCCAATGGACAAAAACATTGCTTTTGCGCTTGGCGGGCTTGCAGGAAATGACGCTCACGGCGCCGGTTTTTTGCAGGCAGCCTTTGAGACCGGCATCGAACCCAGGATGATCTCTTTTAGTTCGGGGCAGGTTCTATGGGTCTTTCGTTATCTGCAGCAAAAGATGTACAAAGAGCACAAGCCCAACCTTAGAAAGCTCCTTGAAAAAGACATTAAGAAAATGGCCCCAACCAGGAGCTACGATGTCGATACGGCTCTCCTGTTTCTGTTTGGA
Organism: Syntrophobacteraceae bacterium; assembly: GCA_003165235.1. Taxonomy (GTDB): domain Bacteria; phylum Desulfobacterota; class Syntrophobacteria; order Syntrophobacterales; family Syntrophobacteraceae; genus SbD1. The sequence goes on along the minus strand of PLSV01000052.1, from coordinate 21,792 downwards.
GTGTCCGACGTTTATCGGCCGGCATTCCCGGAGTTTTTCACAGATCTCCTGATTAACGGGGCGCACTTTTTTAGCTCCGTTCTCAATAAGTGGCCCAATGTGTTCCTCACCAGGGAGCTTTTTGAATCGGTTCCCGGCCGGTTGCTGACGCCCCAATTTCCGGATAGCTTTTTCAAAGACATCAGCGAAGCGTTCAATGACGAAACCGGCATAGGCATCATATTCAACAGCTTTGATCCTCTTACAGGAACTGAGCTGGTATATCTCAACGAGACTGCGGAAAAGCTTGAAGCGGCCTCCAAATCAAAATACCGTTGGAGAACGGAATATTGCAAGATAACCCCGGGTGCTGAAAGGGACGCCATAAGGCTCTATGAGTACGGGTTCGGCGGGGACTATCGCGGCCATTTGGACGGCGCCTATTACAGGCAGATTATGTTGAGCGAACTGGCCTTCGCTACCGACATATTCGTCGCGAGGCCGATAAACTACCAGTGGATCGGCGACAGCCTTCCAACAGGCCTTGCGGGCGTTGACGACTTGAAGACGAAAGTGGGCTTCAACGGATCGTATGCGGGAGAGCGTGATAAAATTAACCTCATAAACAAGCTTATTGACGACGAAGCCCTGGGGCCTCCGTACAAGAAAATCAATTTGATCGAGATTGAGATGGAACTCCATCGCGGATATTTTGATTACATCTATGAGAGTCTCGAAGTCTTCGATCTCGCGTGTAAATGCGCTCAAGAAAAGTTCCAGGAATTGGCCCGTTGTGACTCATCACAGGACGCCTGCATGTCAGCCTGACAAATCTATGTGAAATCAGACTGCTGTTCTTTGAAAACAGGAATTGAGGAATAGTTTTTCCTGCAAAATGCCGGCAGTATTCGGTTACAATCAGCAGCACGAGGCCTCATCAACCTAAGATCAAAGGAACTTAACAAGAATGGCGCTTGTCGGCTTGCGTGAAGTGTGCATGGGTTTCGGAGGGCTTTTGCTGCTCGATCACGTTAACTTCCATCTGGAGGAAAGGGAGCGCGTGTGCCTGCTCGGAAGGAACGGAGCAGGGAAATCCACCTTGTTGCGCCTGTTGAAGGGGGACCTCACTCCGGATAAGGGCGAGATCGTATACCAGCAGGGTGTACGGCTTTCCTTGCTGCCTCAGGAGGCGCCGGCGGGATTGACCGGAACTGTACTGGACATCGTAGCCGGCGGGCAGAATGATTCAGGAGCTGCTCCGGCAAAGGATTTTGGCAGGCGCGGCCCCAATCAGGTCGAAAAAATAGTATCGCTCATGGATCTGAATCCGTGCGGGCAATTTGAAACTCTTTCCGCCGGGCTAAAGCGCAGGGTAATGCTGGCGAGAGGTTTGGTTTCTGACCCGGATGTTCTGCTGCTGGATGAGCCTACAAATCATCTCGATATCGAAGCAATAAACTGGATGGAGGACTTTCTGCTCCGTTACAGTGGAACTCTTCTATTTGTGACTCACGATCGAATGTTTCTCCGAAAGCTTGCCACGCGGACCCTTGAACTGGACCGAGGGCGGCTGGTGGACTGGGCTTGCGATTATGATACGTTCCAAAAACGCAGGCAAGCTGCGCTCGAGATCGAAGTTGGGCACTGGGAGCGGTTTAGTAAGAAATTGGATCGAGAAGAGGCCTGGATTCGGCAGGGAGTCAAGGCAAGACGAACCCGGAATGAGGGCAGGGTTCGAGAGCTTGAAAAACTGCGCGAAGCCTGGCGCACCCGCCGTGAACTCACGGGCTCTGTTCGCCTGCATGCGCAGGAGGCTGCCCGCTCCGGCAAACTTGTCATCGAGGCTGAAAACGTGAGTTATGGCTACCCGAACCAGGCGCCTGTTATCCACGATTTCTCCACGATCATTATGCGTGGGGACAAAATTGGAATCATCGGTCCCAACGGTTCTGGCAAAACGACTTTGCTGCGGCTGCTTTTAGGGGAATTGCGCCCGGAAAGCGGATTGCTGTGGCACGGCGTCAAACTTGAAGAAGCCTATTTTGACCAACTGCGAGGTCAACTGGATAATAACAAATCAGTGCTTGAAAATGTCGGAGATGGAAACGACACCATCCTGTTTAACGGCAAGCCCCGGCATATCATTGGTTATCTGCAGGATTTCCTGTTTTCCCCGGAACGCGCCCGATCCCCTGTCCGCACACTCTCGGGGGGAGAACGTAACCGCCTCTTACTGGCGCGACTGTTTACAAAACCATCGAATCTGCTCATCATGGATGAGCCGACAAACGATCTGGACACCGAAACCCTCGAGCTTCTGGAAGATCTGCTCCTGGATTATCCAGGCACTTTGCTATTGGTAAGCCACGACCGGACGTTTCTCAATAATGTCGTGACAAGCACCCTGGTGCTCGAAGGCAATGGCAGGGTCGGCGAATACGTGGGCGGCTATGATGATTGGCTGCGTCAGCGAAAGATAGCCGCTCCGGTCAGGCAAGAAAAGCCTCTTATCGGATCGGAGGAAGATCGGCCCAGACGCGGCCCCCGGCAAACGCTCAGCTATAAGGAACAGCGCGAACTGGAAAGCTTGCCGGAGGCAATTGTAATCCTGGAAGCAGAACAAAGTAAGCTGTACAAGGCGATGTCCGACCCGGCGTTTTACCAGAAAACCGGCTCGGAAATAGCCGGCGCCAAAGCCAGGCTAAAATCCATCGAGGCGGAATTGGATGAGGCTTACCAGCGCTGGGAAGTCCTGGACGCAAAGGCCGGCGTCATCGGCACGGCTGTAGACAGGCGCTGATGACTTGACCTGCAATTAATATGGGAACCCAGGCGCCGCAGCACGAACCCTCTATTCCTTGAGATTTTCCACGTTTTCGCCAAACGGCTTCGACGCGCTCTCGCCCTTGTCCGACAATATCAGCTCCGCCGCAATTCCCGCCGCGCCCGTGATGACTTCGCGGCAAAACAGGGCATGATCCCGGCAGAGCCATGTCGTCTGCCACTTGGCTGTCAACTCCCTGCACAGGGTGTGACCGTTCTGGGCCTTGAACCGGTTCGGAATCTGGTTAAACAGTCTGTAGAGACCGGGCTTCCCGTAAAGCTGCTCCTTGGATTTCATCGCGGCCTCTTTTCCTTCACCCTCGGGAACAGAGCTCCTGCCATGGACTGCGCTGACCGCCATGACCGCACCAACGAGCGCTCCGCAAGTGTCGCCGTAAAGCCCGATTCCACCGCCGAAGCCCGTTGCGAGTTTTTTCGCCTCGGGAGGCAGCCCGGTGTCGATCAGGGATAAAATCGATTCGGTAATACACTCGGCGCAATTGTACCCCAGAGAAAAATTCTTCCTGGCCCGCTGCTTTACTTCTTCTATTTTCTCCTGTCCGGTCATTGTTGAAGTCCTTTCCTCGTTAACAAACTGAGGTCTTGCATCGGATTCGTAATGACGGCATCCCCTCACAATCCGGCAATATCACCGGGATCTCATGGCTCACTGATCATTTCGAACAGAATGACCTCTATCGGTTTTGCCAGAAGACTACCGACTTTCTGCCTGTACGCCTTCATGTGCGGCGCTTCACGGTGCTTCTCCAAATCTTCCATGCTCTTCCAGTTCTCGTAAAACATGAACTCTGACTTCTCATCGGCCGCCTGGTGGATGTCGTAGTTTATGCAACCAGGTTCCGATCGTGTAGGTTTGACCAGGGACAAGAGTTCCTGTTTTACGGCTTCTCCCATCCCATCCTTTGCCTTCACCAACGCCAGCACCGAGATCCGTTTATTCTTCATTGATTTCTCCTTAGAGTGAGTCAGACATAATTACAGTATTCGGGCTTGTACATCAGAGACCTGATATATTCCAGCAGGTCTTCAGGCTCCGGTTTGGTCGCAAAGCCCCGTTTGTACGCCACGCCGGCTACAGCGGCGGCAATGACTGCGGATACTTCTCTGATGGAGGACAATGGGGGAAGGAGCCTTCCCTTCTCAAGATCTGCTTCGGCCACAAGCTGAGCCAGGGCCCTTGCCGCAACGAGGAACATCTCATCGGACACATGCCTGGCCCAGCTTGCCATGATCCCAAGGCCCATACCGGGGAAAATGTAGACGTTATTCCCCTGAGCCGGAACAAATGTCTTCCCGTGGACCGTGACGGGGCCGAACGGGCTGCCGCATGCAAAAATGGCGCGTCCCTCAGTCCAGGCATATGCCTCTTCTGCAGTACATTCCGCCTTGGAAGTGGGATTTGAGAGTGAAAAAATAATCGGTTTTTCGTTGAACCTTGCCATGGCTTCAAGCAAGGGTTTAGTGAACATTTTAGACTTTCCGGAAACCCCAATGATTGCGGTGGGTTCGAGTGCTTCAACTGCGGAGGGAAAGTCCGAGGCTAGTTCGTGGTCATGCGCATAGAGGAGTTTGTCTCCGGTCAAATCGGTGCGGCGGTTTACCACCAGGCCTTTGGAATCGACAAACCAGCATCGCAGGCGCGCCTGCTCTTCGGACAAGCCCTCATCAACCATTGCGGAAACGATCAGATGGCCTGCGCCCATCCCGGCTTCGCCCGCCCCCAAAAACAGTATCTGTTGATCCTTGAGCTTTCCACCGGTTATGCGCAAGGCTGAATAGAGACACGCCAGGGTCACTGCGGCCGTTCCCTGGATGTCGTCATTGAAGGTGCAAACCTCATCGCGATACTTCCGCAACAGGCGAAATGCATTAATATTGCCAAAATCTTCAAATTGGATCAGCGCTGCCGGAAAGACCTCCTGCACCGCCACCATGAACTCCTCTATCAACTCGTCGTAGGGTTCTCCTCTAAGACGCCGCTGTCTTAAGCCGATATAGAGAGGATCGTTCAGCAACTGCTCGTTTTCCGTTCCGACGTCAATAGTTATGGGAAGACTTACAGAATGATGGATACCGGCACAGGCGGAGTAGAGGGCAAGCTTTCCTATGGGAATGCCCATGCCGTCGGCGCCTAAGTCTCCAAGTCCGAGAATGCGCTCCCCATCGGTGACGACAATGATGCGTATGTTCTTTTCAGGCCAATTCGCCAGAAGATCGGCTACCCTGCCTTTGTCGTTAGCCGTAATAAATATGCCTCGAGGCCTGCGAAAAATATTGCCATACTCCAGGCAAGCCTGTCCTACCGTAGGGGTGTAAACGATCGGCATCAGCTCCTCGATGTTCTCCAGGAGCACTCTGTAGAATAAGGTCTTGTTTCGATCCTGCAGGCTGACCAAAAAAATGTATTTTTCCAGGTCCGTTGGTTTCGCTCTCAAATTCCTCAGAACTCGCAACAATTGCTCTTCCATGGTATGGACATGAGGAGGAAGGAGCCCTCTAAGACCCAATCCGTCCCGTTCCTGCTCAGTGAATGCGGTCCCCTTGTTCAGGGCGGGATCGCGCAGCAATGCCAGTCCAGTGGGGAAATCCCGCAGACGGCTTTGCAGTTTCATTCTTTCCTTTGCATCGCCACGCGTACTTCTCTTAAGGATCGATTGCAGATTGATATGGCCAAGAAACTTGGAAAGAGCATCGCCTTCCGCTAAATCTTTATTAAAACGGATGATCATATCATCGTTTTCATATACCACACTATACATGGCGCCATTTCCTCCTGAATCAGTCAGCTCAAAATGAGCGAAGCTTTCTCACTGTCAGCCTTTCTGACTGTCGCCAACTCCGCCGGTTGCTTCATCCGTAGTCGAGAGAAGGCCGATTGTCCCGGATGTTGTTCCCGGCCTTCATCTTTCGCTCCACGTTAACCTGAATGATGCATAAACTCAATCACCAACGGATGCTGAAGCGAATTTTGCGCCCATTTTTCACCCGAAAGACCCTCTTCGAACCTCCGGAAGGCCCATTCCGTTAAACCATCTCCCTGTCAAACAGACAGGCAGACCAACGCAGCCGGTTTCGGCGGTTTCAGGACACACCATCCATAAAACTTAAAAGGTATATTTAATACCCGTGCACATGTAATTTGACCCCTGGTGTACGTCTCCTGGAAACAAGCCAAATACTCCACTCCTATGATGAATTCGAGTAACGATGCTCCAATGTTGGAATTGAGGAAGCGCGAGGGTTAGTTCAAAGAGCATATAGTCCAATAAATTTTGGGCCAACTGTGGGTTGGTGGGCTCGAACAATAGCTTTCCAGTAGCATACGAAAGACCCTCCCCAACTGCAAAGGTAGTGACGACATACCTGTTCCATGGAAAATAGAGCCAACGGCAAACCAGAGCGGCATCGAACTCCCACGCAGAGCTCTCATACAATCTTTCATTGGATTGTGAGAAGTGTTTGGCGCCTTCTCCGTCAACCTCAAATGCCAAGTATCGACTCCACCTTGCAAATTCCCGGGATATGGCCAGGGCGACCAAACTGGAAGGTTCAAACTGACCCGAGTAGAAAAACTGACCGAGATCGGCACTATCGAGTTGCCCTCCGTAAAGGGTGACCGAGCATTTGCGCAACCATTTGAATGCTTCGCGGTTATCGTCCGGGGCATCGACAGCGCCATACTCGACCTTGGGAGGCGTCTGCTCATTGACCTCCAAAGAAGATTCAGCATGGACAAAGTAAACGGGGCGCAACACAAATAGCAAAACAGCACATGCCAGCACGGTGGACAGGCGCATATTCAGCCCCCCTTTTAAATGCGAATAATGCTTCAACTTAATCGCCAACGCATACTGAAGCGCATTTTGCACCCGGATTTCGATTGAAAAAACCCCTGGAAACACGTACAAGAGCCATCGAATCATCCGATATCCTGAAGAAAGACGCAAGTGGAAATGCCTGCCGGACCGTTTTGGGCAGTTTCAGAACGCACCGCCATCCCCACTGTTGACGGCTTTGTTTCCGCCCGAGCTTATTGAAGGAAATCAGGCGAAATGATTAGATAGTAACGGGTCAGTGGAAAAGCAACCCATGAGGGAATAGTGCGAAGAGCAGTTCTGATAACCACATTCGGATCATTGGGCGACATCAACCCATATGTTGCTCTTGCTTCGGAGCTACAGGAGCGAGGGTATTTGCCGATAATTGCAACTTCCGGTTTCTACCGGGACATGGTGAAGAAAGCAGGAATTGATTTTAGCCCTGTCAGGCCGGATGTAAATCCCGAGGATTACAGCCTCATAGAGAGGCTCTTTCATCCTAAACATGGTCTGGAGATTCTCATCAGAGAAGTCCTGCTTCCTCAACTGCGAGAATCCTATCAGGATTTGCTGGAAGCTACCAGCGGAGCAGACATTCTTATAACGCACCCGATGACCTTTGCGGGGCCGATAGTAGCCGAGAAGACCAAAATTCCATGGGTTTCCACAATCCTGGCGCCCCTTTCGCTCTTTTCGGCATACGATCTTCCCGTATTTCCCCTTTTCCCGTTTCTGAAAAATCTTGAGCGGTTTGGGCCGTTGGCGGGAGGGATGCTCATCCGGTTCGCCAAATTGGTTACGCGGAACTGGAGTGAACCAATACGCCGGCTCAGGGCTGAAATAGGTCTGCCTCCTGGTGGAGATCCGATCTATGAAGGGCAGTTTTCCCCGGAATCGGTCCTGGGACTTTTTTCGCCTTTGCTTACTAAGCATGATGTTGACCGGCCTCAAAATACCCGAATAACCGGATTTTTGTTTTACGATAAAGAGGCCGATCAGCCGGCCGATAAAAGCGGAACCGATCCCGATGCGCCCGGCAGGCTGGAGCGGTTTCTGGAATCGGGCCCGCCACCGGTTGTATTTACGCTTGGGTCTTCAACCGTGCTGGCCGCCGGCGACTTCTACAGGGAAAGTGTGAATGCCGCAAGGACGCTGGGAATCAGGGCAGTTTTGCTGGTGGGGGGAGATCCACGGAACATACCCGCTGAGCCGTTGCCTGATGATATCGCGCTATTCAGGTATCTCCCCTATTCTCAAATCTTCCCCAGGGCGGCCGCGATTGTTCATCAGGGGGGAATTGGAACGACAGCCCAAGCCCTTCAGGCCGGAAAGCCCATGCTGGTGGTCCCGTTTGCTTTCGATCAGCCCGACAATGCTTACCGGGTTACCCGGTTGGGCGTAGCCAGAACCATTTTTCGGCATAGGTACTCCGCTCGTTGTGCAGCAACGGAATTAGAAACCCTGCTTTCGAACACCACCTGTTTAAGGCGAGCGGAGCAGGTGGGGAAGATCGTCCGGGCGGAAAAAGGGGCTGCGGCTGCCTGTGATGCAATAGAGATGCAGTTGCGCCGCCTTCGTAATGCGTTTGACCAAAGCGCCGCCGTGGAAGGCGGCGCAACTACCATAGCCGGTGATTTAATTTCTGGATAGCGGCAGAACAGGTTCACCGCGCCTAGGCATCAGCCGCCGCAGAACCTCAGGACTTGCTGCGCGATATTTTCAAGAGAAACGACGCGGTCCACAGCCTTGCGTTTTATGGCCTCGTTCGGCATACCAAACACCACGCAGGACTTCTCATCCTGGGCGATAGTAGATGCGCCTGCCTCCTTCATTTCGGCCATGCCTCTTGCGCCGTCGTCCCCCATCCCCGTCATGATGACGCCCACACAGTTCTTACCAGCGTAGCGGGCGGCGGAGCGAAACAGCACGTCAACGGAGGGACGGTGGCGGCACACAAGGGGCCCGTCCTTAATTTCCACAAAATAGCGTGCGCCGCTGCGTTTGAGCAGCATGTGATGAGAGCCGCGGGCTATCAGCGCCCGCCCGCGGATCAGCGTGTCATTATTCTCGGCTTCCTTGACGGAAATCCGGCAAATTCCGTCAAGGCGTTTTGCAAAGGCTGCCGTGAAATGCTCCGGCATGTGCTGCACTATCGCTATAGCGGGGGAGTCAGGGGGAAGCGATTCCAACAAAACCCGCAATGCCTCGGTCCCCCCGGTGGAGGCGCCTACGACAACGACCTTTTCGGTCGTTTCGATCATAGCGCTCGTCTTTGACTTCTCGATGACGGCGTCAGCGGTCAGTTTAGGCTCGACTTTGCTCCGTTCGCCAATGCGTTTGATCCTGGCCTGATAGGCGGCTTTAACGGCATCGCAGATGCGGACCTTGGATTCTTCAAGAAACTGTTTAGCGCCAAGCCTGGGCTTTTGGATGATCTCCACCGCCCCGTATTCCAGCGCCTTCAATGTAGTCTCGGAATCTCTTTCAGTCAGACTGGAACAAATCACCACAGGGATGGGATGCTGAGCCATCAGCTTCTCCAGAAAGGTGATGCCGTCCATACGCGGCATCTCGACGTCCAGCGTGATCACATCAGGGACCTCCTGGGATATCTTGTCCGCCGCCACGAAAGGATCCGAGGCTGTCGCCATTACTTCGATCCGGGGATCAGAGCAAAGTATGTCAGCAAGTGTTTGGCGGACCACTGCCGAATCATCAACAATCAATACCCTGATTTTCTTATTCATCTGAGGTCCTCCATCGCAGTTGCCGATTTGCCGGCGTTAAATGCGGCACGGCGCTTTTTCAGCCGAACAGAGCCACATCTCCAGGTTCTTCGGCTTTCATTCGCGCCAATTCCACAAGCCTTCTTTCTTCCAAACTGATATTCGGGTAGCGGGTGGAAGGAATACGTTTCAGGAAGACTTCACCGCTGTCTGTGTGGAAGTAGATCTTTCGGGTGTCATGCCCCCCAAGGTCCCGGCTCACGATGGATATGGACTCCATTTGAAGGAACTCGAGGACAAACCCGGAGTTCCTGGCGCCCATCCCGTTCTCGGCAGAAACAGCCGGAAGAAGATGCGCCCCTCCAAAAACCTTTGCGACCAAACGATGTCTTTTGCCCCCGAGGGTCATGACCCTGTTGATCAACAGCTCCATGGCGTTTATGGCGTATCGGGCCATATTGTCAAAGTGCTTCAGATCAGCCTTTCCCGGCAGCAGGATGTGGTTCATGCCCCCAATTTGCGCTACGGGGTCATACAGGCAGACGGCCACACAGGAGCCAAGAAGGGTCTCGATGACGGCCGGCTCCCTGCTGGCATGAAATCCACCGATATGAATGCTGATGCTCTTCTTCATTTCATCGGCCTTCGGCAGTCTGCATCCATCACTGTTTCCTGTAGATGGTGGTTGCCGTTTGGACCAGGGGCAAATCCATGCCATGGAGGCTCTCCGAATGCCCTACAAACAGATACCCCCCGGACATCAGATGCTGCGAGAGCCGCTTAACGAGCTTTTCCTGTGTCGGCCGGTCAAAATAGATGAGGACGTTGCGGCAAAACACGATCGCCATCGGTTCGTCTATTCCATATTGTTCTTCGAGAAAATTAAGCCTTCCGAATCGCACCAGATTCCGCAATCGCGGTGCGATCCGCACGAGCCCCTTGTCTTTTTGCTTGCTCTTAAGCAGATACTTTTTTCGAAGCATCAGGGGAATCGGGATCACTCTTTCGTGCTCGTATATGCCAGACCTTGCTTTTTCCAATACCGCCGTGGAGATATCAGTTCCAAGGACCGAGAAGTTAAATCCCGGACAACTCCCCGCGAACTCACTCAACACCATTGCCAGCGTGTATGGCTCCTCTCCGGTTGAACATGCGGCGCTCCACGCATTGAATTTTTTCCGGACGCCAACCCCGTGCAGACGGACCAACTCCGGAAGAACCCTTTCGAAAAGGTAATCAAAGTGATCGGGCTCCCGGAAGAAATCGGTCTTATTGGTGGTCACCGCGTCGATCATGTGGATATATTCCGACTGTGACCCTCCGGGGCTGAAGAGAAACTCGCAGTATTTTTCAAACGATTCGATACCAAGAGCGCGCAGCCGCTTGCGGAGCCGTCCTTCGAGCATAGTCTTTTTGGCGGGAGGCAATCTGATGCCGCAGGAAGATCCAATAAATTGGCTCAGGCGCTTAAAGTCCTTATCCGACATCTGCACCGAGAATATTCCACCGTCTGGAATCTCATTCGTATTTTCCGAGAAAGAAGACGATTCCCTGCGCATTGCTTTTGGCGGCTGTGTCTTGCTCTCTATGCCCATGGTAGCAGCCCGCATTTTATGCGCGATTGCCTCAAATCTATCCGTAAATTGCCGAATCTACCGGAACAACGGGGATGCATAGTTCGCCCGGCAGCACCCCCCTACAGTCTAAGTCCTGCGAGCCCTGTCGATCCAGGGCTTCTGATTACGCTGCTGATTCCTCACCCATGTCCCGCGCCATGGCAAGTTCATCTGAAGAGAATACCTTGTCGATATCCAGGATGATTATGAAGTGATTGTCCCGTTTACCCATTCCTTTGATGAACTTCGTATTCAAGCGGGTCCCGATACGCGGGGCCGGTTCAATCTGGTCGGGATCGAGGTCCATCACTTCCTGCACCGAATCGACCAGGGCACCGAGCACGGTATCCTCCCCGTCGATCTCAATTTCGACGATTATGATGCAGGTATTTACCGTTGTGTCCGTCCGGGTCATTCCGAACTTCAAACGCATATCCACCACCGGTGCCACGGTTCCCCGAAGATTGATCACTCCCAGCATGAAATCAGGTGTCTGCGGCACTTTTGCAATCAATGTAAAGTCCAGTACTTCCCGGACTTTTGCAATGTCCAATGCAAACACCTCATCTTCGAGCTTGAAGGTAAGATACTGACTGATCTCGGTTATTGAAGGAACGCTCATGTCAACTCCTCCCTAATATCTCTCAAACTCCTCATCGGTCATGTCTGTTTTGGCTTCATTCGACAGATTCAGGGACACACCGCTCTGTTGTACGCCTCCGTTGGTCTTCTTGGACGCGGCGTGCTTGAAGTGCGGCGAGTGTGTCTTCTGCACTGCTTTAGCCTGCTTGCCGGCCGCCGCAATACTTGTCTTCGCGACGGCAAGGCCGCCGTTGAGTTTGAAGAAGGCAATCGTGCTCTGAAGTTGCTCGGCCTGGCCCAACAACTCGGCGGCCGTGGAAGCCATCTCTTCGGATGCCGAAGCGTTCTGCTGCACTACCTGATCCAATTGCTGAATGGCCTTGTTGATCTGGCCCGCTCCGGAAGACTGTTCGTTGCTCGCGGCGGTGATCTCCTGCACAAGGTCCGCGTTTTTCTGAATATCCGGAACCATTCCTGCCAGCATCTCTCCGGCTTTTTCCGCGACTTGAACACTCGAGGCCGAGAGTTTATTGATTTCGGCCGCCGCCGTTTGGCTCCGTTCGGCGAGCTTGCGCACTTCGGAGGCCACCACGGCAAATCCCTTCCCGTGTTCACCGGCGCGCGCGGCCTCAATGGCTGCGTTCAGCGCCAACAGGTTGGTCTGGCGGGCGATCTCTTCGATTATGGAGATCTTACCCGCAATTTCCTTCATCGCCGCAACGGTCTCCATGACCGACTTGCCCCCCTCTTTTCCGTCTTCGGCAGCCTTGAGCGCGATCTTCTCAGTCTGCTGGGCATTGTCGGAATTCTGCTTGATGTTGGCCGCCATTTGCTCCATGGAAGAAGAGACCTCTTCGACCGATGCCGATTGTTCCGTCGCGCCCTGGGACAACTGCTCTGAGCTGGCGCTCATTTCCTGGCTTCCCGTCATGACCTGATTCGCTACAGTCTGTATGTTCGACGCCACCTCCGTGAGACTGGCGACCATGTTCGCCATGGCCTGCATCAGCTTGTCCTCGGCGGATCGTTCCTTGATTTTGACCGTGAGGTTTCCGGACGCTATTTCTTCAGCGGTTTTGGTTACCTCCTCCATGGCGTCAATCAGCGTATGAAGGTTATTCTTGATGAGATTGTACTGCCCTTTGTATTCGGTGGTGATTTTCGGTGGAATGACTCCCTTGCTGATTTGATCCACGTAGCTTGCAGCCACTTCCAACGGGCCGATGACCGTATCCAGAGTGTGGTTGACCCCCTCAGCTATCTTGCGATAGCCTCCGTTATGCTTGCCGGCGTCCGCGCGTTTGGTCAGGTCGCCTTCAACGGCGGCGTTCGAGAGCACGGTCATGTCCTCGATCAGCAGGTTGATGTTTTGCATGCATTTGATTGCCGCAGGTATGAGGACGTCCTCGTCGCTGCGCTTTCCGACTTTCTCATACACAGCCAGGTCCGAAGTATCGCCCATGGATAGGTCGGTAAAAATCCTTGTCACCGCCAGCAACCTTTCTATCAACTGGTTCGTGGATTCGGACACGGATGCGAAGAGCCCTACATATTTTCCTTCGACCTTCCTGGTGAAATCGTTGACGGCCATCCTCTTGAGCACGGCATTGCATTCCACTAGGCCCCCCAGGCCATCGATACAGTTGTTGAGGTTGTTTTTGATCTCATTGAAATCACCTTTGTATTCATCGGTGATTTTAGTGGGAATATCCCCCTTGCTGATTTGATCCACGTGCCTTGCAGCCATTTTCAACGGGCCGACGACTGCATCCAGAGTATTGTTGACTCCTTCAACTATCTTACGATAGCCCCCATTGTGCCTGCCGGCGTCAGCGCGTTTGGCCAGGTCTCCTTCAACGGCGGCCTTCGTCAGCACGCTCATGTCATCGATCAGCAGGTTGATGTTTTGCATGCATTTGATGATCGCCGGGAGGACGACGTCCTCGTCGCTGCGCTTTCCGACTTTCTCATATACAGCCAGGTCCGAAGTGTCGCCCATGGCCAGGTTGGAACATATCGTTGTCACCCCCAGCAACCGTTCCCTCACCTGGTTCGTGGCTTCGGACACGGATGCGAAGAGCCCCACATATTTACCTTCGACCTTCCTGGTGTGGTCGTTGATGGCCATCCTCTTCAGCACGGCATTGCATTCCACCAGGCCGCCCAGTCCATCGATACAGTTGTTGAGGTTGTTTTTGATTTCGTTGAAATCACCTTTGTATTCATCGGTGACTTTAGCGGGAATATCCCCTTTGCTGATTTGATCCACATAGCCTGCGGCCATTTTCAACGGGCCTACGACTGCATCCAGAGTATTGTTTATTCCTTCAACTATCTTGCGATAGCCGCCATTGTGCTTACCGGCGTCTGCGCGTTTGGCCAGGTCGCCTTCAACGGTGGCCTTCGACAGCACGGTCATATCTTCGATCAGCAGGTTGATGTTTTGCATGCATTTGATAATCGCCGGGAGGACAACGTCCTCGTCGCAGCGCTTTCCGATTTTCTCATATACAGCCAGGTCCGAAGTATCGCCCATGGACAGGTTGGAACATATCCTCGTCACCCCCAGCAACCGTTCCCTCACCTGGTTCGTGGCTTCGGACACGGATGCGAAGAGCCCTGCATATTCTCCTTCGACCTTCCTGGTGTGATCGTTTATGGCCAACCTCTTCAGCACGGCATTGCATTCCACCAGGCCGCCCAGTCCATCGATGCATGAATTGAGGTTTTTCTTGATTTCGTTGAAATCACCTTTGAATTCATCGGTGATTTTAGGAGGAACATCCCCCCTGGATATACGGCCCAGGTATTCCGCCGTAACATTGACCGGGGCCACGAAAGCATCTATCAGCCCGTTAACCCCCTGTACAAGTTCATTCCACGCCCCTTTGTACATGGCTGCGTCGCCGCGCGTATCGAGCTTTCCATCCTGGGTAGCTTTGGCCAGGTTCTCCATCTCTGAGAGGAGATTCCTGATGGTATCCAGCATCGAGTTCAAGCCCTTACCGAGAAGGTCGTTTTCGGACCTGACCTTCAGCTCAACCTTTATATCCCCGGCGGCAACTTTTTCGACGGCCATTGACGCATATTTGATGTTTTCGATCACGTTTTTGAACGACTGTGACAGCATGCCGACTTCGTCCCTGGAAGTCGCTTCGATGCTGACATTCACATCTCCGAGGGCCAATTTGTCTACGGCCGAAGCAAGATTTCGTATTGGTCTCCCGATAACTCTTGAAATGTAGAACCCGAGAACAATCGCGAGCAGGATTCCGGCCCCGGCGACAGCTAACAGGGACTGTATTGCAGCATTAGCTCCAATGTATCCAGCCAGTCCGCCGATCAGTACTACTACAATAAATGCCGCAATCAGTTTCGTGCCGATTTTGAGGTTATAGAACCAATTCATCTCTGTTCCTTTCTTTTGTCTGGGGTTGGGTCACTCAGTCTTGAGGATCCCTCCCGGTTCCTAATGCGTCGACGATTCCTGCATCTCGACACCCTGCACCAGCTTGGGCGCATCCATGATGAGCGCCACCGACCCATCGCCAAGAATTGTGGCGCCTGAGATCACATCCACGTTGCGGTAGACTTTGCCCATATTTTTGATGACCGTTTGGTGCTCCCCGATCACCTTATCCACCACAAAACCAACTTTGCCGCCCGTGGATTCGGTGATCACGATCTGCTCGACTTCCGGCGCATTGCCGTTGACCGCAAAACGCTCGCGCAGCCGAATGTAGGGAACGATTTCGCCTCGCACGTAAGTAATGTGCCTCCCATGGGCTCTTGCGACATCCTCGCGCGTCAATTCCACGCACTCCTCCACAACGGAGAGGGGCAAGACATAACGCCCATCCCCGACTTTGACCAGCAGCCCGTCGATGATCGCCAGAGTGAGAGGCAGCTTGAGGGTGATGGTTGTCCCTATTCCCTGTTGGCTGCTGACGTCTATGGAACCGCGCAGAACATCGATGCTGCGTTTCACCACGTCCATTCCGACACCGCGGCCCGAGACGCTGGTGACCTGCCGGGCGGTGGAAAAGCCAGGGGAGAAAATCAGCGAGAAGAGTTCCTTTTCCGAGAGTTCCGCTTCGGCGGAGATCAACCCTCTTTCCACAGCCTTTGACCTGATTGCATCCTTATCCAGGCCGGCGCCGTCGTCCGTTATGCGGATCAGCACGTTGGCGCCTGAATGCATCGCCGAGAGTTGGACGGTCCCCTGCCCTGGTTTGCCGGCAGCCTCCCTGACCCCCGGCGCCTCGATGCCGTGATCGATGCAGTTTCTTATGAGATGCACCAGAGGATCGTTCAGGCGCTCGATCACGGTCTTGTCAAGCTCGGTTTCCCCTCCATCGGTAACCAGCAAAATATTTTTCCCTAGCTCACCGGACAGATCGCGAACCAGGCGTTTGAATTTGCTGAAAGTAGTCCCGATGGGCAGCATCCGAATACTCATGGCGTTGTCGCGCAGCTCGGCGGTGAGGCGTTCCACTTCCTCGGATATGGAGAGCAATCCGGCATGCTCCATAGAAGCGACTGTCTGGCTGAGTCGAGCCTGCACCGTGACCATTTCCCCCACCAGATTGACCAGAGCGTCGAGCCTCTCCGCAGGCACCCTGACGCTCGAAGTTTGTTCCTCTTTCCGATACTTGCTGCGAACGGCCCGGATTTGCTCCTGTTCAGCCAGGGCGGACTCGACCGTGCTCGGTTCCACCAGCCCTTTATCGACCAGCAGCTCTCCGACCCGCTTCTGGGCGCCCAGGACGTCCTCCAAATTTTCCTGCGACACGAAACCGCGCTCGATCAATATCTCCCCGAGTCTTTTCGGAGGCGCGTCATCGTCATCGAGACACAACTCGTCGATGACCTCGATCTCAAGTTCGCACTCATCTTCGACGAAGATGAAAACATCCTTGATGGCGTCGACCCCACGCCGGGTTGTGAGGATAACCTCCCACGAGGTGTGACATTGTTCGGGGTCAATGTCCTCCAGTTCCGGGATGGCTTCCGTGTGGGCGATCACCCTGCATTCCCCCAGTTCCCGCAGTTCGTTCAGCAGAAGGACCGGATTGGCGCCCCGGGAAAAGATTTCGCGATCCAGGCGCAAAGAGATGCGGTATGTCTTCTCGACCTGTTCGTCTTCGGTCGCCGGCAATGCCGCCTGTGGAACCTGGCTGGCCGGATTGTCGGTTTTGGGAATGAGTTCCCTGAGTGCGCTCGTGATCTCTCCGGCCCTTGATGTGTCGGCCGTCGCCCCGCCTTCTGAGCCGTCAAGCATTCCGCGCACCTGGTCTCCCGCGCGGAGGGTCAGATCAACGAGCATTTTGGTCACGCCCAGTTTTCCATTTCGGACCAGGTCAAAAACGGTCTCGACGTCGTGCGTGAATGCTGCAATATCATCAAACCCGAACATCGCTCCCGACCCTTTGATCGTGTGCAGCGCGCGAAACACGCGACCGATCAACTCCATGTCGCCTGGGTCTTCCTCCAAAGCGAGGAGGGAGGTCTCAAGTTCGGCGAGGAGTTCGTACGCTTCCGCCTTGTAGGCTTCTCTTTGAGGTTCCATCATCCCAGGACCTTCTTTACTACTGCCAGAAGTTGCTCAGGCTTAAAGGGCTTGACAATCCATCCGGTCGCTCCGGCCGCTTTCCCCTCCTGCTTCCTCTCCGCCTGGGACTCGGTGGTCAGCATCACGATTGGGATGAACTTGCAGGAAGGGTTGGCCCTCGTCCGGCGGATGAGTTCGATGCCATCCATGTTGGGCATGTTGAGGTCGGTCAACATCATATGAACGCCCGACCCGTCAAGCTTAGACAAGGCGTCTCTGCCGTCTGTGGCCTCCACCACCTGATAGCCGGCCTGTTTGAGCGTAAAGCTCACCATCTGGCGTATGCTGGCGGAATCATCTACGGTCATGATGATCTTGCTCATGATTTCCAGTCTCCTATCCACAAGCATTCCTTATTGGGGTCCTTGTGACAGCCGAGGGCGCGCACGAACCCTGCCTCGTGCGCCAACCGTTCGAACGCCTCCGATTTTTTCTCGTGAAGCGAGAGGTGTTTGCCGTCTCTCAAGGATGTCCGATGGGCGGAGCAGAACAATTGCATAGAGGACAGGTCCAGCTCCGTGAGCCCTTCGAGATCAATGATCATACGCTCGCAACTGTTCAATATCTCCAGCAAGGCAAGTTTCAGTTCGTTTGCGCGCTCTATGGTCCAACTCCCATTAAGTTTTAGAACATTCGTCTCAGCAGACCGCGTCATCTCGACATCCATCGTCTTTCTCCCTTTGTTCTTTGCGGCGTTTGGCTAAAAGAGCTCGACATTGTCCCCCAGGCCTTCTTCGTCCGCCTTGTCCGACTCACTGCCGGTCTTCTCATCTTCCATCCCGGCGGCCGTCAGGGGGTTGACCGCGTCCCCATGCGGCTTTTCGGCAGGGTTCGTTTTCAGTTCAAACAGGGAATGGTGCACCTCACGCTCTCCCTGCATTGTATAAGTGGCCTCCAGAGCCCCCATGCGCTCCGCTCTGTCTGTCCGGCCCTCAGCCGGCCCCTTCGATCGTGAGAATGCCGCTATCTCCTCCAGGCCTGCCGCCACGTTGCTGATCACCTGGTCAACCCGTTGATGCACATGCACTTCATCAATGGTTTTTCGGATGTCCTCGGACAAGCTGTGGCCGTCCAGATTGATTCGCGTGAGCAGGGAGACGACGCCTTGATTGACATCCTGCATGGTCTGCAACTGGGTCCTCAGCGCCTCACTGACGAACGCCAGTTCGCCTCCCTTATCTGTTCCGTCTGCGTTGACAGCGGCGCACAGGGACTCGGACGCCGAAGTGATGCAACGCAGAGCCTCACTCGCGTCTTCCGTCCGCTGGCGGGTTTCAACCGAGAGTTGATGGATCGCTCCGGCGAGCACGCCCAGCGTGGCGCCTTCGTCACCGATGTGACAGGTCTTGACGGTGGCGTTGAGCGCAATCAGCTTGATTTTTTCTCCGATGGCTTCGATGTTGCCGTTGTGCGCCAACATCTCCCCCAGCATGCCGCCCACCGAGCCCATCGCCGAAGACAACTCCCGGTCCGCCTCCCCATACGTCTCAAGAGCCGATGTCACCGAAGAAAAACCGGCCTCTACTCCGGTGAGGAACGAATGTCCGGTTTCATCGGCCGCTCCTGCCATTTTGGAGGTCTCCCGGGCCATTTCTGCGACGAGGTCCGCCAGGGCGGAGAGATTATCGAGGATGTTATTCACGGCGGAGACCAGCTCCTCCTTGGCATAATGGAGTTGGGCTATTTGCAGCTCAGAGACATCTCCCACCAGAAGCAGATGTTCCCCCGGCGCCTTCGGACGCATTCGTATGCGGTTCCAACCAAATAGAAATCCTCGGCCTTTCCCCGTTTCGCTTTCTCCTTCCGCCCTGGCCCCTCTACTATCTCCCTGCTCTCCTGCATCGCCTGCCGGCCGTTCTTGAGCACAAAGACCGGCGAGCGCTTGCTGTGCGTGCTCGATCCGCTGGCGGGTAATGTCATGAAATTGCATAGACGTGACGATCTCCCCGATCCGTTGGGATACGGCCTCATAACGGGTGGAGATTTGTCCTGCAGCCGCAGCGGATAGACCGTGTTTTTCCAGCAGGGACTCGAGACTCGCCATAGTCTTGTCGAGAACGATGCCGGCCTGCTTTTGCTGAGTGGTTTCCAGGTCCAGGACCCTGGAAAGAGTATGCCCAATCATATGGCTTAACGATTTAGAACTCGCCAGAAGTTGAAAACACCGGTTTTCAATCTCTGAAGACAGTTTTCCCACTTCATCCGCCAAATCCCCGAACCCGGTGTCCTGGTCCCCCAGCCGGGCGCTCTCAATCCTGGTGGATACGCATAAGACCCGCAGGCGCCGAATTGTCTTGTGAAAACCTTCCACCTGCTGATTGAGGCGGGCAAGGCTTTCGAATACGTCTCGGAGAGTTTCCGTGTTCCGCCTGGATTCACCCTCAAGCAGTTTCATTCTGTCGATAACGTTGCCAAATCCTTCGATAACGGTCCCCAGCTCTTCCCCGGACATCAGTTTGGTAACCGAGGAAGATATCTTCGAGATTTCTCCGGCACGCTGATAAAAACCCAGTAGTTTTTCTCCAATGGAAAGAAACTCGCCTTCTGTGGACTTCCCCAATGAATCCAGGTCGCTTCCCAGCGCCAATAGAGAATGCCGCCACCCATTCGTTGAGAATACTTCTCCCTGCAGCCTGGAAAGCAACTCGCCAGGCCGGCTAAAAATCTTCGTCAAGATGGTCCCTGGGTCCGATCTCACTGTAATTGTATGCCCCCGACCTAAAGACATTCCTGTTATGCCCGGGATCCCAGCCCCGTCATGAAGCTGGTTCCAGTTGGGCATTATTCAGGTCGGTATTGTTTGAACAATTCTCGACGTTGAAAGAAGAGTGACAAAACAGTTACATGCATTCACTAAAAATCGGTGGAATTAAGGTAGGACCTCAGGTCGACTTTGCCCTGTTTCAACCCGAGCTTTGATCGAAGACGATAGCGGTGAGTCATGACAGTATTCAGGGAGACCCCGAGTATCGAGGCGATCTCCTTGCTTCTCTTGCCGGCTTTGACAAGGTTTGCGACCTGGACTTCCATTGAACTGATATGCACATGCTTAAGCGACAGATTTTTTAGAAATGGAGAACAGATTTCCGACAGGTTCACCTCCAGGATCTCGATATACACTCTATACTCTTGACTAAAATGACCATTTTTCAACTTCTCCAAATAGGGGAGAATCAGCTCATTTACATTGGAGACAACATCTGCGCCAAGTTTCTCCTTTTCTCTCTCCGCCCGTTGAAGGAGCACTCCCATAGTAATATTCAATTCCCGGAGTTCCCTCTTCATCTTCCGTTCGCGATCGATCCTTTCCATCTTTGCCTTGAGTTCAGGCAACTGAAATGGTTTTGCTATGAAGTCAGCCGCCCCGGCCTTGATTATTTCGCTGTACGTATAAACGCCGGTATAGCCGGTCATCATGATCGTATCGAGATCCGAGTCGATTTTGAGAATCTCGCTGAGGAGCTGCAGGCCATCGATGCCCGGCATTTTAATATCTGAGATAACGAGATCGAAATCGTTGCGTTTTATTGCTTTCAGCGCTTTAGTGGGATTGGTGGCGCTCTCGCAGGCATAACCCGAGGAGCACAGGAATTTAGTCAGCATGACGCAAATATCTTGATCGTCATCGACTACCAGGACCTTTCTAATTTCCCTTTCCAAATCAACCCCCCTTTCGCGCATCGAGAATCTTTCGGACCGCCTGCGATATTTGCCTCATGCCGTAAGGCTTCATCAAGAGGTCCATCCCAAGCTCTTTAACGGAGTCAGAAGTAATTTTTTCACTAAACCCCGTGCAAAGCAGGATCGGGATATCAGGCCGGAGCCGACGGACTTCTTTGGCAAGATCCATCCCAGTCATCTTTGGCATGGCGTAATCAGTAATAATCAGATCGAACTCGTTTGGCCCGGCGCGAAAGACTTCAAGCGCACGAAGGCTATCTGTCTCGGTGGCGAGCTTATAGCCGAGTCCCTCCAAGATTGCGGTTCCCATTTCAACAACCGCCTGTTCGTCGTCCAGGAGCAAAATACTTTCCGTGCCTATTGAAGCCTCGTGAGGCGTCTCGACAGGAATCGCGACTGCTGTTTCTATCCTTGGAATGTAGACACTGAAAGTTGCGCCTTTTCCAGGTTCGCTTCGGACGATAACGGCCCCTTCGTGCCGTTTGACTATCCCATTAACAACGGCCAGTCCGAGCCCACTTCCCTTTCCCACCTCCTTGGTGGTGAAGTAAGGGTCGAAGATTCGCTCCATAGTCTTTGCATCCATTCCACACCCGGTGTCTGAAACCGTCAATCTCAGGTATGGGCCAGGCTTGAGATCAACGATTGACTGATCGGCCAAATCGCTTTCGCTCAACTCGACAGGGGACAGGCGAACTTCCAGAATGCCCTTGTCGTCCATTGCATGGGCTGCGTTGGTGCAAAGGTTCATCAACACCTGGTGGATTTGAGTTGGCTCGGCCATGGCGACGCCCTTCAGGATCTTTTGCCTCATTTCAATCGAGGTTGGAAGCGAAGACCGCAATAGTTTCAATGCCTCTTTGATAATCGAACTAATATCGATTGGTATTCTTTGTTGCTCTTCAGTGGAGCGGGAAATCGCCAGGATTTGTCTG
>PLSV01000056.1 GCA_003165235.1 Syntrophobacteraceae bacterium | reverse complement strand
AACCAGAAACGGCAACCAGAAGCGGCAATAGAAGCGGCAACCGGAAACGGCAAAAGGTGGAAAAATGAAAAAAAAGAAAAAGCCGGGGGTGAACAGGTAAAAGGGTGAGTGGGTGAATGCTGCGAGTTCATGGCGAGGTTCTCCCGGGTGGAAGCATGCCACCGGCGTGCTCGCATTTAAAGGATAATAATGAGGAATCCATTGGCGTCGTAGCGACCCGGCCTGTTAACTACGATAAGCGATGAGCATCTATGGAGACGGGTGAGCTTTGCGCCCTGCGAAATGGGGCGCTCGTCTTTTCAAGCGCAAGAACTGCTGCGCCTTAAGATCATGATAGGCAGCGAGGATCAAAGGGGGAAGGTCTTCATCCGATGGAGTTCTCTGACCTTACGGATTGGAATAGGCGGCCTGCACGGCCAAGCCGATGCCACAAGTCAACATATCGAAACGTTATGCATTATGCTTCCGCCAGCATCTTCGATTCAATATTCTGGCTGCTGTGTTGATTCTGCCGGAACTTGAGAGGATGGTCATCTTCGAGGCGTTATTGCGTACAGTGGCAAGAAATGTTGACTTGGCAGACACTGGAATCATAGCGAGATTGAGTGAAGGATGATATATTCCTGACGGTAGCTATGCATTTTCCTGCAGGAGGTAAGGAAGTGATACTTGCTAAAGAAATTGTCGAGCGTGTTCAGCGGCTTCCAGAACCATTGCAGGCAGAGGTTCTGGATTTCGTGGAGTTCCTTCTTACTAAGACTTCCGGGGAGTCCGGGAAAGAAGAAGACCGACGCTGGATGGGATTTTCACTGCGATCTGCCTTTCGAGGTATGGATGACGAGCCGGAATTGTATGCAGACAAGGATCTAAAGGAACGGTTTCAGTGAAGCATCCAGGGTAGATTGTGCTTTTCAGATTTCCGCATACCAATTTGGCAGAAGGGAAAACTCGGCCGGCTCTGCTCTTGGCAAAAGTTCCCAACGACTTCGATGATTGGTTGCTTTGTATGATTTCCTCCCAACTGCATCAAGAACTGGCGACTCTGGATGAAATCATCGGTGAGGCCGATACCGATTTTCTTCTATCCGGACTAAAGACGACCAGTCTGATCCGTGTGACGCGATTGGCTGTTGTAAGTGGGGATGTTTTGCTAGGTTCTATAGGGGAGGTTGATCCAACGCGGCTACGCCGCATTAAGAATCGTTTTGCACGTTGGATCGAGGAAATGTAGTTGTCTTTTGCGGTTGCCCGCCTGGCCAATTTGTGGCACGACCCCGCGTCCCTCAAAAATGCGCGGGGGCAGATTAAAGGGACCTTTTCATGGTCGAAAACCGCATTTTAAGACGGAAAAACTGCCCATCTGGACCGCTATTTCCTTGATAGGCCGGGACATCACCGTGGTCCGACCCCGGATGGATGGCTATATGTTTCCACGGCTTCCCTCTTCTGGGTAAACCTGAGCTGGCTTCCCACCTATTTCATGAAGGCAAGGGGATCAAGCCTGCTCAGATCCGGTTTCATTTCAGCTTTGCCATGGCTTGCGGGCGCATTCGGTTCGCCCATTTATGGATGGCTGTCAGACCGTTTCGGAAGTGTTCGCGGTCTGTGGCTGGCTATTGCTTATTTCATCATCGCTCCCTTCGTCGCCTACGCATGCATAACTCCATCACTCAATGTATGCCTCCTCTGTTTTATGGTCGGTGTTTTTTTGAATATGGGATGCCTGGGCCTCTTATATGCTATTCCGATGGAAATCTTCCCGCCCGCCGATGTCGCAAAGGCCAGCGGTATAATGCTCGGTTGGGGTTCGTTGTCCGGAGTGGCTTCACCAACCATAGTCGGATTCATAGTGCAATACACCGATTCGTTTAACGCCGCCTATTATGTGTTTGCAGGAGTGTCACTCTGTGCAGGTCTTCTTGCATTTGCCCTTATAGCGAAAGAAAGAGCCACCCATCGTCGGAAGGAGATCACTCTTTCGGCGCAGCAGACAATGGCATAAATGAAGCACTGGTCAGTTTTAGGAGTCGCTGATCGATAGCGGAATCAGGTTATCCACGAAGTCACACAATTTTTTTCACCCACGAATGAACACGCAGAAACACACGGCAGGGATAAAGACAAAGACTTCTCATACCCGAGTGTTCTCTTCGTGAATTTCGCGGTAGAAAATGCAGATTCCTGCGCGATCAAAATTGCTTTCCGGAACCATTGAATAAGAGGAGTTAACCAAATGAGAGTCCCATCTGTCATCCCTCATGATTCAAAAGATTTTGATCACGTTTACCAGACTTACAGCTGTGACGTTCCAGAATATTTGAATCTGGGGTACGACCTCTGTGACAAACATGCCGATGAGCCTTCTAAAGTGGCCCTTTTATTTGAAGATGAGGAGGAAAATGAACAAAAAGTAACGTTTGGTGAATTGATCCAACTGTCCAATAGATTTGCCAATGTGCTCAAGGGAGTTGGGGGCCTGCCGGGTGATCGCGTATCGGTGATCCTAAAACAGCGGCCGGAAACCGTTATCGCCCATCTGGGCGCCTATAAGTTTGGCGCCATAGTTCTTCCCCTTTCTGTGCTGTTTCAGAAGGAAGCCCTCGAATACAGGCTACAGAACAGCGGCGCAAAAGTAGTAGTAGTTGCTGAGGAAGATGCTCACAAGATCAGGGAAATACTTCCCAATCTGCCGGAAATGAAAAAGGTCATTGTGATCGGAGGGGCCCGGGAAGGCGAAATTGATTTTTGGAAAGCACTCGATGCAGCATCTTCCGAGTTTAGCTGGCTAAACACGAAAGCCAATGACCCGGCCCTTCTGATCTACACCTCGGGTACGACCGGACCTCCCAAGGGTGCTCTTCATGCCCACCGGGTAATGATCGGCCACTATCCTTCCGTGGAGCTTTCTCATAATTTTTTCCCCAAGAAGGGGGATGTTTTCTGGAGCCCTGCGGATTGGGCGTGGGTTGGAGGAATCTTTGATTCCCTTTACCCATGCCTTCACTACGGTGTTCCCATCCTGGCCTACCGCGACAGCAAGTTCGATCCCGGGAAGGCGCTGCATATGTTGAACAAATATGGCGTCACCTGCACATTCATCTGGCCAACGGGCTTGAGGATGATGCGCGAAATCAAGGGAATAAAAAACAAATACTCTATTCGGCTCCGGAGCATCGCCTCAGGTGGGGAAACCGTGGGAGATGAGACCATCAGGTGGGCGCGAGAGGAATTCGGATTGACCATCAACGAGTTCTTTGGCCAGACCGAGGCGAATTACGTGATAGGCAATTGCAGTCTAATCATGAAGATAAAGTCGGGATCGATGGGTAAAGCATATCCTGGCCACAGGGTAGACCTGGTTGACGAGCAAGGTAATTTCATACAAACACCCGGGGTTCTCGGGGAAATAGCCTGCAGGACCGATAACCCGGTAATGATGCTTGGCTACTGGCGCAACGAAGAAGCCACAAAAAAGAAAATGGTCGGAAAAGATTGGTGGCGATATGGTGATCGGGCCAAAAAGGATGAGGAAAGCTATTTCTTGTTCGAAGGCAGGGATGATGACATAATCAGCAGCGCGGGATACCGTATCGGTCCTACGGAAATCGAGAATTGTCTCCTTCAACATCCGGCGGTAGCTCAAACGGCGGCTGTGGGGAGTCCGGACGAGACTCGAGGCGAGATCGTCAAGGCATTTATCAAGCTCAACGAAGGCTATTCTTCTTCAGACAATCTGGCAAAGGAACTCCAGGAACATGTCAAGAAGAACCTTGCTTTTTATGAATATCCGCGAGAAGTCGAATTCATCGACGCGATACCCATGACCACGACGGGGAAAATCCGCCGGATTGAATTGAAGCAGAGGGAGATCGAAAGAAAGAAGAACGCATAACTTGTCTGAAAAGATCCCGTCCGCGCAATCGTGGTTCGTTGTTACCCCCTTATAATTGCTGGACCATGACGACCGGGCGGCCATGTTCCCGGACGCACTGCGGACGGGCTGAGACCAATCTCGAGGATGACCAAGTATATCATTGGAATAGTTGGTTCTCCCAGGCAAGGGAACACTGAATTCATCGTTAAAGAGACCCTGGCAAGGTAGCACACAACTCGCTTCTGCAGTTTCTAAGAAAAGATGACGCCAGCAGGTCCGCTCATCTCAAAAATGAGATAAACCTCATTGCGACAAAGCTATTGCAGGAAGTCGATGAAAGCCGGCGAAACGAGGAATCCGAGAACTGTCCAAGGCTTCTGGTAAGCCAGAAAGCCATTAGCCCTGAGTGGCACAGCGCCAAGACCAGAGGTTGAGAACCACCTGCGGCCTATTCTCCTAAATTTAGCCTTACTGTTATTCGAGGAGCATGAAATGAGAAGGCGCGCAACTGAAGTTTTTTCGGGCAAAGACCCCACCTGAAGAAGCGGTTGGGATGGTTGGCGCTGAAGTTGGCCCATCATTCCGGGTGCAATGCCTTTGCAGGAAGGGAGAAAGAATGAAAACCATACTTTTCATCTTCATAAGTATTTTTTCACTTATCGCTCAGGCCTTCAGTGATGACTCTCTCACTGAACTCAGCTGCAAATCGGGGCTGATCATGATCGGAGAGACCAAACTTCAGGTCGTATCAAAATGTGGTGAACCCGGCAGCAAGGACACTACTGAACGACGAGCGCCTGGTAGCGTCGGGCCTCAGTACGTTACAATCGAGGAATGGACATATAACTTCGGCCCGTATGATTTTATTCACGTTCTGGAGTTCCAGGGGGCAACACTGAAAGCGATAAGGCGAGGCGATCGCGGCTTCTGATCAGAGTAAAAGAATGGGGTCACACCTACACTCTCGACAATAGAAGAATGGGGTCACACCTACACTCTTGACAAAGCCGGGCAGAATAGTCGGGTTGCGGAAGAGATCAAGCCGATGTAACCTGTGCCAAGCCTGTTGAAATGGTTGAGTTGGAACTTGGGGTGTGAAGAGTGTAGGTTTGACTCCAATTTTTTCATTATGTTCAGCGCTCCGAATATAAAGGAGCGAACCCGAAGATTTTCCAACAGTTTGCCTGTCCCCGGTTGATTCCCCGGTGGTTGGTAGCCGAGGTCACCCGCGCGACCGGCAGCCGCTATCGGGTCGCCTGGAGCCGTTCAGGGCGATAGCTTTGGATCTCCTCCCGGCACTCCTGCTTGTCCCGCCTCCTGGTCGAACACGGTCTCGGACGCGGGTGTCCTAGCAAAACTGTATGGCGGCCAAGGGCCCGTGAAGCGCACCTCCACGCCCTCCGTCTGGAAACCCGCGAGCACAGCGCCCAGTTCGGACACCCGCTCCCGAGGAGCCAGCACCGACAGATTCACGATCATCAGGCGACCCGGAAGCTTCTTCAAGTCGTTTGAGAGTACCTCCGGGAAGAGAGTGGTCACCTGCCGGAAGCAGGAGCGGTAGTCTTCTTCGGCCTTGGTTTCGATGGCCTGCCGCAAGGCCCGCTCGATCTTTTGCTGATAGAAGTAGGCCAGACCCTTGGGCTTGCTGGTCATCTCCGCACGAAGGAGACGGATCTCGTCGTTTACTTGCGCTACCGACTCGCCGACGACGCGCTGATCCCAGATCACCTGCACGCCAAGTTCGACCTTGCCCCGCAGGCGCTCCAGCATCCCCCGGAAGCGGTGTCCCTCCGATGTGAGCCACTGCATCACGCGCTCATCCGCGTCCAGTCCATCACCTGGACGGACGATCGTGTCGAAGCCAAGTGGCAGGACCGTGCCGTAACGCTCCCAGGCGGCATCCACTACGTCACTGTGGCAGAGCACCCACGACTTGACCCTCTCTTCGTCCCCCTGATAGGGCTCAGGGGGGCAGTCATGCACCAGAGCGGTCAGCCCTGCGGCGCAGACGGCACGCACTACCTGTCCATCCAGTCCTCGAAGTTGCCAATCACGGGCTTCGCCCGATAGGACGCAGTAGATGTACCTCGCCACCGGCGCTTCCCCCGCAATTTGATTCTCAGACTCCTTCATCGCTTTACTCCTTGGCCTTCCTATGCCTTCTTGGCGAGCCACAGGCTCATAACCCCGTTCGTGAACGTAACCCCGGTCGGAATGGATAGGACCCTGCACGGTAGGGGCACGGCCAATTTCCAGGGAGCGTCGGCCGCCTCTGCCGCCAGCACCAGCCGCCTGCCACGAACCAGCGCTCTCGGGACTTCCTCACTGGCCCGCGGCACTGTCGCCACCACCAGCAGTGCCTCCCCCTCATCGTGAATCTCCACCTGTGGCTGAACAGAGCTCTGCTCACCCGCCTCCTCGTCCCGCTCCAGCCACCACTGGAAGCAGATAGTACGCCCGGTGTCCGGGTCGAACGCCCGTTCCTTGAAGACAAGCACGGGGCCACCCAGCAGTCGGCACGCCGGTTCGTTGATCCCTTCGCGCAGCAACGTGAGCACGTCCATGTGCGTCGGCGCGTCGACCAAGGCTGCCAGTTCTTCGATGTCGGCGTGGCTCTCCTGCCACAGGTGCCACAGGACGCGAGCGCCCGGCGTGCCAGCGGTCGCCGCCAGCTCTCGCACCTGGTCCTCCCGGACGCGTACCGGCTCCCCACCCCGGCCCCCCTTCGACAACCATCTGAGGGGGGCTGACGACGGGCGAAAGGTGCGGCCAACGGGACGCACGCACGGCTCCTCCCCTGCATCGGTCAGAGCCTCTATCTTCTCGATCCAGCGACTCAGGTCCGGCGCGATGAACCACACCTGTTTCTCTCTCTCCATGTCGGGGAGGGCGTACGTCAGTTGGACGACCTCCTTGCGCAAAAGAACGAACTTGCGCCGCTTCACCGCCAGGCCGGTGATTCTCGCCAGCGGCAGTTCGAACCGAGGCCTGTCCGCCTGTGCGAAGGCGAAGCAGCCAGCCGAGAGGGACAAATCGCCAATGAGCCATTGGGACGACCAGCGGGGAAGGAAGCAGCCCTGGCTCCGTAGAAGGACAGGACTCTCATTATCGCCAATTCCGGTCTGGATGCTCCTTGCCATCGCTCAATCCTTTCTGGACTCCAGTTCCTCGCGCCAGCGCTCCGGGTTGACCATGCGGTCAACCACATCGTCCACGAGTTCGTCGAGGCCATCCCGCACCTTTTTCACTGTCTCGGCCACACCGTGCTCTTCCTTGATCTGGGCCATTGCCACGTCCAGGTCAGCCAGGGCCGAGCCCAGGCGCTCCATCTCGGCCTCACTCAGGCGTCCGCCCTCCACGCGCTTGAATGCCTCGGTCGCCAGGGCATCCTTGATGACCTCCACCAGTGCGATCACGAGCCCAAGTAGCCCCTGCTTGAGGTTACCTTCGTCGACGTCGATCATGACAGGTCTCCTTTTTGATCCACCACTGCTCGGCGGATGGCCCGGCGCCATTCATCGAGGTTCTTTCCAGCGAACAGTACCGTCTCATGGTGGCTGTCCAGCCGGTAGCGGACACCGAGGACCGACTTCGCCCCCAGCAGGGGACCCAGATCCCGCGGCTCGACGCCCACGCTGACGATATCACTTACCGGGACTTGCACTGCCAATAGCCGCCGGCTTTCCGACCACCACAGGAGTCCTTCATCGGTCAGGTACAACCGACCGGGCTGCCACGCGGCGCTGAGACCGGTGGCGCCTGTCGCCTGGCGCCATATCGTGGCCTCGGCCAGCACGCGCGCGTCGGGGGCGATCCGGGCAACCTCGCGGTCCCGCAGGCAGGGTTCCATAGCCTTGGCGAGAACCACGCCCAGGGCTTCCAGTTGATCGCGCAGCGCCACCTCCAGATTGGCCACATCCTCCGCATACAACGACGCCTCCTCACCGGAATCGAGGACGAGGTGCAGCAGCGGGGTCCGGCGCCCGTTGAAGTGGATCGACTCGGCCACCGCCAGTCCGCGAATGCGCACCAGGGACACCTGGAAGAGGATCTCGGGGGGCATCCTCCGGTACAGGATCAGGCGCCGGTCGGTGAGGAAGAGGCGGCCCGGGCGCCAGGCGCGGTAAACACCGTCCGAGTACCAGTGGGAGCCGAACGTCTCCAGCCGCGGAGCCTCGCCCGGCTCGAACGCCAGCTTCTGGCGCTGCAGTTCACGCTCGGCGTACTCCCGCGTCTTCACGTCCCAGGTCTGCAACAGCCCGTATTCGATCATGGTCTCGATCGCGGCGACGGCGGCGCGCAAGCTCACACCGATGAGGGGGATGCCGGCCACACCGATCACGAGGTCCAGATCGAGGACGATGCCCTTGGTGAGCAACCTGTCCAACAGGTCGTTGAGGGCCGATCCCCTCTCACGAACGGGCTCGAGGCCGGCCCTCTCTCCTGACATGTTCGAATCCATGGAAGACCCTCCACCTAATTCGCGGGCACGGCCAGCGGGTGCGGGGCGGCCAGTCGTGCCTTGGCGCGAGCGCTCTGCCAGCCACACCAGGGACAGCTCTCCTCCAGTAGCTCGTCAGCCGGGACCTGCTTGCTGCACTGGGGGCATTTCTCCTTGATCACCTGGGCCTGCTGCCAAGCGGAGGTCTCGATGTTGGTCCCGGAGGGGAACTCGAGCCCGTACCTGGCAGCCGTTGCGAAGGAGGCCAGTGCCGCCCGGATTTTGATACCCAGAAGCTCCACGCCAGCCACCGAGACCGTGATGTCGGCGTTGATCACGAGCCCCTTGTCCAGGATGACTTCGATTACGTCCGCAAGGGAGCCTTCGTTCCCCCCCTTGCGCGTTGGTTCCAGATTCAACATTGATCCACCTCCAGCTTAATGCTGACAAAGCTATAGGGCGGCAGCGGCCCCAGGCACTTGAACGCCAGACGCTGCCCGAACTCCTGGCGCAAATCCGTGATCGCCTTGTCAAACTCGGTCCGGCGCTCGGCGCTGACCAGAAAGGCGGCATTGAGCACCATCATCTCCGTCTCGGTCTTTCCGTTCTCCAGGTCGCACGCCAGAGGACTCAGAGCGGCCAGTATCCGGCAGGCATCTCTCTCATGTCTTGACCGCAGGTCGGCCTCCACCATCTGCCCCAGAAGGATGCGTGCGGACCTCGTTTCTCGTTCCGGCTGACTGAGGATCGAGTCTCGCAGAGCCCTGATCTCCTGGTTCTCCGCAACGATCTCCTGGAAGACGAGCTGCTCCTGCCAAGAGACCTTCAGGACGAGTTCAACCTTCCTGGCGACGCGGGCCAGCAACCCCCGCAACTTGGCGGACTGAGCCCGGAGGAGCTGGTCCCGAACGGCCTGGGCGTTCGGCGCGACCACGCCGAAGCGCATGGGTAAAACGGTGCAGCTCTGCATGGCCCCCTGGAGCACTGACAGGTGGGCGACCACGTTCGGTCGGGTTAAGGAATAGCCATCTGGGGTGGCGGGGCTGACGAGCGCCGCCAGATCCTCGTGCCGGACGATGCAGACCCGCTCGTCCTGCAGCCCACGAGCGGTGAACTCGCCGGGACCTCCGTCGCCCACCACGCCATATATGTAGCAGGGTTGCTCTTCAGTCACACAATCGACGCGAGGCGAACTCATCCTCCCAGCCCCCCCTTCGTCCTCGGCCGCTGCCCTCGAGAAGAAATCGACCAGCCAGTCGGCTTTGGCTGTCAGCGCCTCCTGGCCATCGTCAATGACCCACTTGCCGATCATGGAGTTGAGCATGCCGGCAAACACGTGGGCGAGGTCCGCGGGGGGCGCGGCGCGAAAATCTCCCTCGTCGATTCCCTGCTTGATGATGGTGGTGATCATTTCGAGGTAGGCGGAATACTGGCGGTCGACGCCCTCTCCGAGTTTATCCTTCGGCACCGACACCAGTCCGCTCTGAGTGAAGAAGCGGACCACAAAAAACTCTCGGTTGCGGGCGAAGAATTGCAGCTCGGCGACCACGATGCGGTGAAGCTTTCCGAGCGCCCTTGGAGCGCGCTGCGCCTCGGCGCGAAGGTGAGAAAGCAACTCCTCGATTTGCGCCTCCGCGAGGCGGTCGTACAGGTCCTCCTTCCTCTTGAAGTACAGGTAGAGAGTGCCGACTGCCACTCCGGCTTCGGCTGCCACCTGGGCCATGGTGGCCGTAAGGAATCCCTCGCGGGCGACAACCCGTGCCGCCGCTTCGAGAATCTCACGGCGTATCGCCATAGACTCCCGTTCCCGGCGCCTCCGGGGCTCGTGGAGGAATAACGTCTCGAGTTCCGCCTCGACGAGGGCGCCAGATATGGACAACCTCTCCACCTCGGACGAAGCCGGCTGGCATTCCGCTCCGCCGGCGCCGGCCAGCACCCTCTCGGCCTTGGACTCAACCAACGCCAACCGAAGTTCCTCCTTGTCCTTGAAGTACAGGTAGAAGGTGCCAACTGCTACTCCGGCTTCGGCTGCCACCATGGCCAAGGTGGCGGCGTCGAAGCTCTCACGGGCGTAGACTCGAGCAGCCGCATCGATGATCTCCCGTCGGTTCGCCTCGGTCCTGCTCTCCCGTCTTGACACCATGTCCACTGCTCCTTCTTCGTCCGCCTACGCGGCTCAGTTAATGAACTGTATTCATAAATTGTATGTAGTAACAATGGCCCACTTTGTCAAGGGATATTTTGCAGGGATATTTTGCATCGAAAAGCAGGGGCTGGCGATGCGGTTGGGAAAGGAAGGTGGAGCCGCGGCCGATCTTTTGAGAAATCAGCTCACCTTTTGGTCGAGTCACCCGTCAAGAGGGCATTTTTGAGCACAATTCGGGCAGGCCTCTCCTACACGCCTCTTTTGATGAGGCGTTATGCATGAAGATAGGCATCCCAAGAGTAGTCGGGACCTCAATAGAGTTGATCATTACCAAGAGAAGATTGACATAGGTAGACCCTCTCGGGTTTTCCCTGTCACACCACCGGGCATACGGGTCACGCACCACGGCGGTTCGATCGAGTTAAGCCTTACAAGATAGAAGAATGGGGTCACACCTACACTCTTGACAATGTCGGGCAGAACAGTCAGGTTGCGGAAGAGATCAAGCCGATGTAACCTGTGCCAAGCCTGTTGAAATGGTTGAGTTGGGGCTTGGAGTGTGAAGAGTGTAGGTTTGACCCCAATTTTTTCAATGAGGTTCTCGCCGCAAATCCTGACGTGAGGAAACTGAAGTGAGAATCTATCTTGATGTTTGCTGCTTCAACCGGCCATTTGAGGATCAGTCTCAAATCAGAGTACGACTTGAGTCGGAGGCAAAATTGAAGATCCAGGAAGAGATCCGGTCCGGCCGTTTCCAGCTTGCTTGGTCATACGTTCTGGATTACGAAAATAACAAGAATCCATATCAAGAGAGAAAAGAAAGAATCAAAAGCTGGAAGAAGTATGCGGTGAGCGATATTCAAGAGAGATCCGAGTTGCTCGAAGAGGCTGATTTGCTTAATCGGAAGGGACTTCCGAACATTGACTGTCTGCATATCGCTTGCGCTATTCTTTCCGGATGCGAATATTTCCTCACCACTGACGATAGGATCTTGCAGCGAGGAAAGGTTATAGATAGCATTAAGGTTTACGACCCAATCGGCTTCATTAAGGAGGTCTTCTCATGATGACCGACACAGAAATCAGGTTGAAAGGGCTTGAAATCCTTGCCAGGC
>PLSV01000160.1 GCA_003165235.1 Syntrophobacteraceae bacterium | reverse complement strand
GTCCGGTCAAGGAGAGAACGCGGAGAATTGAATTATTCGCTTTCGATTCTTCCAGCTTTATCATTTGGTCCCTCGCAATGCTAATGATGCAATCTCTGGCGCTTTGACAAGCATATCTCTGTAAGTTATCGTTTTTAGGCAATATCCTAATGCCCACGCAAAGACCTCATTCTTTTGGTTTTGGTTTCGGTTTTGATTTTTCTCAATATGTTCAATTCCTTCGCGCAGCGTCCTCTTCCTGTCCGGACTATGTCCCGTCTCTGTCTCGAAAAGGCCTGATGGGTTGCGCTTNNTTCGCTCCACCCATCCTACGGGTCTTTTCATGGCTTCGGGTAGCCCGCTGGGACATGATGAACTTGCGGCGAATCCCTTTGCCGATCATTGGTTATGATATCTGTAGTACGCCCCGCAGGTCCCCTCGCTGGACACCATGCAAGGTCCTTTAGGGTCCTGCGGCGAGCAGACTTTGCGGAAAAGAGCGCATTCCGGCGGGGTGATGACTCCCCGGAGAACTTCTCCGCACTTACACCCCGGATGCTCTTTCACTGCGATCTCAGGCATCGAAAACCGCTCGGCCGCGTCGAACTTCTTCCAACCCGGACGAAAGACGAGCCCGCTTTTCGGAATCATCCCGAGCCCGCGCCAGGTGGAATCGGCAGGTTCGAAGATCAGGTCGATGAGTTTGCGCGCAACAGGGTTTCCTTCCCAGGCGACAGCCCGGCGGTACTGGTTCACGACCTCGGCGCGCCCGCTTTCCACCTGGTCGATCAGAAGGGAGATGCCTTGCAGGATGTCCAGAGGTTCGAAGCCGGTGATCACGCAGGGCGTCTTATAATTGTCCACGACTTCCTGGTATGCGCCCGCGCCGATTATCGTGCTGACGTGACCGGGGCATATGAACCCGTCCAGGTTTACGTCGCGGGCGTCGAGGAGCGCTCTCATCGCCGGCGGGAGCAGCTTGTGGGCCGAAAAGACCGAGAAGTTATCCACCCCCAGCTTCGAAGCCTGTTGGATCGCAGCGGCGATAGTCGGCGCTGTGGTCTCGAACCCTATGCCTATGAACACGATCTGGCGGTCCGGATTGTCGCGGGCGATCTGGAGCGCATCGAGCGTTGCATAAACGATCCGGACGTCGGCCCCCCTGCTCCTCTCGACATGCAGCGATGAAGACGAACCGGGCACCCGCACCAGGTCTCCGAAAGTCGTCGTAATCACCCCCGGTTGCTGAGCAAGCCATATCGCCCTGTCTATGTCTTCGTTCGCCGTCACGCACACAGGGCAGCCAGGACCGCTGATCAGTCTTATCTCCGGCGGCAAAAGCTCTTTCATGCCGGACCTGAAGATGGCGACAGTATGCGTGCCGCAGATTTCCATCAGCCGGATCTCCCCCTTGGAAAAAGGCCTTCGCCGAAGTCCTTCGATGAGGCTCTTCGCCAGTTGAGGGTCCCTGTACTCATCGAGGTATTTCATTTGGAAAGGCTCCTTGAACAATTTCCGGCTCAAAATTGAACCTGTAATCAATGCTCCTCCAGCATCCTTTGGGCGCCAATCCACGCCTGGCCAAGAGAAATGCAGCCGTCGTTGGCCGGAACTTCGATATGGACGTAAACCTCAAGGCCCATCGCGCGGAGATCTCTTTCCAGGCGCTCCGAAAGATAGGCGTTCTGAAAAACTCCGCCGCTAAGGGCGATACGGTCGAGGCCTGTTCTTTGGGCCGCAACTGCTGCGGCGTCGCGAAGAATTCGAATTACGCCGTTGTGGAAGCGCGCTGCGATTCTACCCACCGGGACCCCGCGTCTGACATCTTCGATTAGCGCCTCTATTATTGGGAACTGGTCGATTAGAATGAAATCCCCACCGGTTTCCAATCTCCCTTCGTAATGTCCGTCATCGGGTTCAATCGCCTGTTCTAGTTCGATCGCCGCCTGCCCTTCGTAATTGACGCGCAGGCGTATCCCGCAAAGAGCGGCTGCGGCGTCGAAAAGCCGGCCGCACGAGGATGTTGGCGGACAATTCAACCGCCGCGAGAGCATCTGCAAAATTATTCTTGCATCTCCCGCTTCCCGTTTGGAAGAGTTTTGAGTTTTGAGTTTTGGGTTTTGAGTTGCTGAACACTCTTCAGCTTCCCGCTCGCCGCTCCCCGCTCCCCGCTTCGCCCACACAGTCAGTAAGTCGGCATACCTGCGCTCGACCTCATCCGGGTAGATGCTCCAAAGATAGCTGAGGGCCGTGCGCCAGGGTTCTTTTATGGCCTTGGCGCCACCCGGCAGAAGGACCTGCCGGAAATGCCCGAGCCTTTCAAATCCGAGATTATCCACGCGAAGGATTTCACCGCCCCAGATCGTCCCGTCAGAACCAAGACCGGTCCCGTCCAGCGCAAGACCGATCACGGGCCCATCGAGCCCGCGCTCCGCCATCACCGCAGCAATGTGCGCGTGATGGTGTTGGACGGCCATCCTGGGGAGGTCCTGCTGTTTGAGCGCCCATTGGGTGTTTAGGTAGTCGGGATGCAAGTCATGGACGATGAGTCGCGGTTCGATCTCCAGGATCCGTTCCAGGTGGGCGATTGAATGCTCGAAGGAACGCAGTGTTTCGAGATTTTCCAGGTCCCCTATATGCTGGCTGAGAAAAGCTTCCCTGCCGCGCGTAAGGCAGACGGTGTTCTTGAGCTCGGCCCCGGCGCCTAGGACCGATGGGGCCGGGTCGCGAAGAAAAACCGGCATCGGCGCGTATCCTCTTGCCCTGCGCATCGGACGCGGGGAATCCCCGAGGACACGGGTCACCGAATCGTCGCACCGCATGTAAATCTCGCGGTCGTGAAAAAGAAAGTAGTCGGCAATCCCGTTCAGACGCGACCTGGCGTCTGCATTGTTCATTACAATCGGTTCATCGCTCTGGTTCCCGCTGGTCATCACCAGCGCACGGTATGGCGCGTTCTCGAACAGGAGAAAATGAAGGGGCGCATAAGGAAGAAATACGCCCAAGTTCCTGTTCTTTGGCGCGACGCTCTCAGCGATTACAGGCGCGGTATGGTCCGGGCGTCTCGCCAGGAGCACGATGGGCCTTGCCGGGCTCTCGAGCAGATCTTCTTCCCTGCTGTTCAGGCAACAATAGCGTCCGATCTCTTCGAGGTCCGGAAACATTACCGCAAAAGGCTTTTCTTCGCGTATTTTGCGGCTTCTCAGCCGGCTCACAGCCGCCTGGTCCGTTGCTTTTACCGCCAGATGAAAGCCGCCAAGTCCCTTAATCGATATGATAGACCCTGAATCGAGCAGCGCCACGGTTTTTAGAATGGCTTCATCGCGAGAAGAGATCGTGTTTCCCTGCGCGTCTTCGAGCCATGCCTGCGGGCCGCACTCCCAGCAGGCGTTGGGTTGGGCATGGAAGCGCCGGTCAAGGGGATTGTCATACTCGCTGCGGCATTGCGGGCACATTTTGAATTGCGCCATGGTGGTCTTGTCCCTGTCGTAGGGAATGTCCTTTATTATCGTGTAACGCGGGCCGCAGTTAGTGCAGTTGATAAAGGGATAGCGAAACCTTCGGTCCCGTGCATCGGAAAGCTCGCGCAGACAGTCCCCGCAGGTGCAGACGTCAGGTGAAATCAGGGTCGAGCGCGACTGAAGCGCCCGGCTGCCGATTATTTTGAACTCGTCGAGGTCCTGATAAGGCAGGTCGGTCGTTTCGACCTTGACGATTCTGGCCATGGGAGGCGGCTCGCTGGAAATTGAGCCGATAAAATTGCTGACCGAGCCGGCAGGACCTGCGACCTGGATTTCCACGCCGTCCGACTGGTTTCGGACCCAGCCGTTGAGCCCGCAGCGCCCGGCCAACTGGTAAATAAAGGGCCGAAAGCCAACGCCCTGCACGATTCCCCGGACCTTCACCAGAACGCGGCGGCCCGTGCCTGCGCACTGGGCGCATTGAGGCTCAAGGAGGGGTGTTTCTTCGGATGAAGATGTCACTAGCTCTGTTTACCCGCCCGGAGCGTCCGGTGCTCGCCGACCTTCTCCTCTATCCAGGAAAGCCAGGGAGCGAAACCTTCTCCGGTCCTGCATGAAATTTCAAAAATCTTTCCCCTGGCGTTCAACTGCCCTACCCTTTCCCGAATCTTTGACATATCGCAGTCCGTATAGGGCAGAAGGTCGATTTTATTGACCAGCAGGACGGAACAAATCTGGAACATGAGCGGATATTTGACGGGCTTGTCGTCTCCCTCGGCAACGCTCAGTATCATGATCTTTTCGTGCTCGCCGAGGTTGAATTCAGCCGGGCAGACGAGGTTTCCGACGTTCTCGATTATCAGCAGGTCAACTCCAGACAGATCAAGGGACTCCAGCGCTATCTGAATCATGTTGCCGTCGAGGTGGCATCCCCCGTCGGTGTTGATCTGCACGGCCTGCACGCCTTTTTTTTGTATGCGCTCGGCGTCATATGACGATTGGAGATCCCCTTCGATGACCGCGATTCCGATCCGGCCGGCGAGCGCGTCTATGGTTTTTTCCAATAGAGAGGTTTTGCCCGCTCCGGGCGAACTCATGAGGTTAACCACAAAGATTCCCGCTTCGTCGAAGCGCCTCCGGTTTTCCGCCGCAAGCCGCTCATTGGCCTGAAGAATGTTACGAACAACTGGGACCTTGATTTCCGTCATCGTCTTCTCCCGTTTCACCTTCTATGCTCGTCACGGAAAGCTCCCGTCCGCTGAGCAACTCCAACGCCGGCTCGCCGCACCGGGGGCACAGGAATACCTGGTCTTCCACGTCAAAGGAAAAATCGCACTTGTCGCACCGGGCGGTAATGCCCACGCTCTCAATTTCGATCAGCGCCCCGGACGCCACTGTATCGCGGCTTACCAGTTCGAAGCAAAACGTGAGCGACTCCGGAACCACGGCGGCGAATTTGCCTATTTGAAGTCTTACCTTGTTGATGCGCTCCAGCCCATGCCTCTTCGACTCATCGACTATGATATCGAGCAGGCTTTGGGCAATAGCGAGTTCGTGCATCGGGCTTCCTGACCTTATTTAATTCAAGCGCATTATCGCCGCCCTCTGCGAGCTGCGCAGATAATGCGAAACGTTCCCATATCCGGCCAATA
This sequence comes from Syntrophobacteraceae bacterium, assembly GCA_003165235.1. Taxonomy (GTDB): domain Bacteria; phylum Desulfobacterota; class Syntrophobacteria; order Syntrophobacterales; family Syntrophobacteraceae; genus SbD1. The sequence continues at coordinate 5,403 of PLSV01000160.1, read as the reverse complement.
CCGGCAGATTCAAACGTTGCCATTTAACATGCCCGCCCCTATCGGGTCAATAGATGGCGGAGGGGAAGCGGGGAGCGGGAGGACGGAGCAAATCCCGTGTGATATGAAACGATCGGGCTGACACGGTTTTGGGATTTTCCCAAAAACTTTGTCACGCGAGGCGCGAGGCGCGAAGGCGCGAAGGCGCGAGGAATGGCTATCATCAATAACTTAGGTATTCAATTTTGCTTGAAAAACAAGATTTTGCCGGATAGTAGCGCGAAGGGAGCAGGCGTCGGTAACGACTAAGAGTTTCCTGCAAATACAAGCGACTCGAAGAACAGTGAGTGTGAGAAAAAAAATCCTCTTGGCTCTATATCGCTACGCGACGGGCAGTGAAATCCCTCAATCCCTCAATCCCTTTCGCTGCGCTTAACCGGCGATAGGCGCCGGGGGCGATTTTGATCCGGGTCATAGTCTTTGTCCGCTGGATTTGAATTGGGAAGCGGGTTGGTCATGTTTTCAGGATAGAGGGTAATGCCGTCTCCAGCAAGGAGAGTGATTTTACTTCTGAAGTCAAATCAAAAAGCCAATCCCGGTTTCTGATATTGGCCCGGCGTTATCCCTAAAAGGGCTACTTAGACAGGGAGATGAATCTTAACCCATCAATCCGCTCAAAGTGGCGTACATTGTTCGTGAGAAGGGTCACTTCATGAAATAGACAGGTGGAAGCAATCATAAGGTCAAAGTCACCGATGAGAGTGCCTCTCTTTCTCAATTTTCCCCGCTCTTTGGCGAACACTTGGCAAATGTCTTCATCTACGCCGAGGACGGAAACATTCTCCAGAAACTCGGCAAAGCCTTTTTGGCTGGCCTCAGGATCGCGGGAGTAAAAGACTCCCTCATACACTTCCGCCAGTGAAATAACGCTCACCGCCAAACCTTCCGGTTTCAGACGCCTCAGTTCCTTTTTGATGAGCGGCGCACCGAGGAGGTAGTGAATAATCCAGTCGGTATCGATCAAGTAGGTGATCTTCATAGCTTTACCTCTGGCCGAGTGGAAATCAGCCGATCAGCGTAGATATTGCGGATTAACTCTTCCCCGTCGATGAGGCCGGCCCAGGACCCCGCACTCCTTTCAAAACCACCTTCTTTCCGTTCCGTCATTTTTCCCTTTGCCTTGCGTCGTATAGCCCTGAGGCGTTCAACCAATGATTCAAGAAGCTTAACATCTTCTTCCTCCAAGTCGCGCACATTAATTACGTTGGTAGGCATGGGCTTTCCTCCTCCATTTTTATTATTTGACACCAAAGAATTAAACATATTAATAGCTTGGACGGTTAAGACCACTTCCAATCTAGAAAATAGCGTGAGAGTTGTCAAGGAAGCGATTTTCCAGGTTTCCCGGTAACGGACTCCACATATTGGGGCCAATGTACGTTATGGCCTATGTCTTATACGAAATTGCGTTCAAGTTGGCGCCAAAAAANNCTCTAAAGTGAAAAATCACTTCCCCGCTCTTTTCGGTTGCTTCAACTTGAGCGCAACCTGGTATTATTCCAAATTCTTTATGAAAACATGAATTCTTAAGTAACCGCTCACATTATCCGATTAATGAATAGCTCACTCTGTTGCGGATGCGCCCCGGTCAATATGTTTGGAGGGAAAAATGCGCTGCCGGCTCTATTTGTTCACCTTCACAGTGATGTTCACGGCCCTGTTGGTTGTTAATCTTACCGCTCCCGATCCGGTTAGCGCTGCCGGTGAGTCCTGCCAGGACCCGGAAGCCCTTGGCAGGTGGGCGGTCATACTTTCCCCGGGGCCGGAGACCGGTGTCCCATGGGGAGGTTACCACGTTACAATAGCAGGCTACAGCAATATGCACGCCTGCAGTTGCGACGATGATACCGCTTACATCTGCGTGAGCCCGCTATGCAGTTGCTGCGACAAGGAGGCTATCCTCAGGGAATATTTTAAGTCGCTCTTCAACGACAAACCCTGGCATTTACATGGGGACCTTCCCGCTCTCAGCGAATGGAGCGGCATATGGACACAGACTTTTCAAAGTGACATCCTGGATACATTGGCGAATAGACTGGAGCTTGAGGGATTTGATAAGATCAAGGGGCCGGACCATCCAACGAGCCCTGGGAAAAAAGGAACGCCCTGGCATATCACCTTGACGGAGGATAAGGCTTTCTCCAAAACGATGGTTGCAGCCTTCAAGAGAGAAAAGACCGACTGGTATCTCTGGCTTGCGCCGGCTCCTCCGCAAGAATGCATCGACCACGGGACCAACTGCCCGACATGGACCAGAATCGACCCCCTTTAGTCAAAGATCGTAGGCGAAAGAGCGAGTGAACCAGCCCCCCGCGCCCTGTGCTGCTGCGCCGAGGCGTATGACCGCGAGTTCAGCAACCGCCGCCGCTTTTACAAAACTCGGGATCTTCCGGTCCCGCAATGCTCTTGTCCCCTCTTCCCCGGAAGCCACTCCGCAAACCAGCCATCCCGCTCCCATAACTAGGAATAGCCATGCTCGGCGCCTGTCGACCGGTCAAGCTTTCTGTCAGGCAGCTCAGTTTTGCACGTGCCCTCACGGAGACACGACTGTTCTTGAAGCTCTTGTTGGCAACTACGGATGTACACCTATGGGCTTCAATTTGGGCGGCACATATAAGTTGTTGCGCACAATACCGCGTCCGATATAAACCAGATCGACGATTCACCAGGGATCGGCAGGAGTATCGAAAGAAAAGTCGCGGCTTGGAGAATCGTCGTAAAAACAACAGACGTAAGTACCGGGAGGCATCACCACTGCCTCAACCCGAAACTCGTAAGGGAGCGAAAGGACAGCTTTTTCTCTTAAGTTAGCAGCATTGGGTCCGACCGGCCCGACCCCGTTCATTATCGGGTCACGCCTGCCTTCCGCTCAATCTAGCAATAGCATCAGAATTGGTGTGATGTCGGTTTGTTTTAAAGAAGCAACGTAAGTGTAGTTGTTCGTCTGCCAGGAACCGGCAATGTTCGACCACAAGGTCACGTAGATCCTCTGCCCAGTTGTCGGCAGATTAGTCACCGTCGCCGACAGATTTGTCCCTTGTGATTGATCATACAAGTCATTGCCACCGGCAGTTGTGCCAACATAGAGAGAGTACTGGGTTACGCCGCTACCGGAACTCCAGCCAAAGGTCACCGAAGCACCCGGCAGGGTCGATCCAGGCACCGGGGTCGTCAGCACTGCCGGTACCCCGGGCGTATAGTTCACGTAGATCGTGGCAGCGCCGTTATTGCCCGCTGCGTCATAAGCGGTTACCGTGATCGTATTCGACCCGGACTGCAGAGCGATCCCCGGTGCTGACCAACTCGTCGTTCCGCTTGCGGAGCCACCGCCGCCACGGTTGTTGGCCCAAATTACGTTGACAACACCAACGTTGTCGGAGGCCGTGCCTGAAACATTAACCGTTCCCGTGCCGGTCGCGTAAGTCTGCCCGCTCCCCACCGGGGATGTAATGGCAATGGTCGGCGGCGTAGTGTCCGTCCTTCCAACATGTATAAAATTTGACGGCCAAGTTGAAGTGCCTTGGAAGACAGTACGATGATGCCAGAGAAAATCCCATACGCTGGTTAAGTCAGTTGAATATACGGATTCTGTGACAGTGATTGTTCCGTCGGCATTCACACTTTCCACAACTGCGACATGGCCCAATGAAGAAAAACTTCCACTGTCCAATTGTGCAATCGAACCCACGGTCGGTGTGTTATCAACTTTGATCCCAGCGGACGAGGCTTCACTGGCCCAATTCATGGCATAACCAAGCATGGTGTTGATTTGGGTTGTGTTGTAGCCCAACTCGCGCAGACGGCCATTCACATACCAGGTGCAATTGCCCAAAGTTCCAAGGGATCCGCCAATTGAGTTTGGCGCATACGATGGGAAAAATGGATTATCCGTTGTGTAGTAATGGCTTGATAAATTAGGCTCCGCCACATCGCCCGCAGATGGTGCTAATGAGATTACAGATTCGGCACTCCAAGTTTGGATTCCAATTTGACTTGGTGGTGTGGAATCCCAGTTAATCTGCCACCAATTCCCAGTATACCCACCCGCTGTTGCGTTCACTGGACTGCCAACAAGCGTCCCATAAACTCCACCACTTTGTAGAAAAAGCACGCTGGTCAGCGCGGTATTCCGAGCATTTGCACCGCCGTTTACGGCCATAATGCGCTGCCCGGTCTGAAAAGCATGGGTTGGTGATGAAAACATCATCCCCACAAATAAGAAGAGAATAAACACCTGAATCCGTGAGCTCAACATGAGCATACTCCTTCAGAGGTTCTTGGGCGTTCGTTTGTAAGCGATTAGCGAACCCCACCTTGTAAGTCAAATCGAGTCCTGGCATGATCCTGTAAAAAAAACAGAACAGGAGGATCATGTGATAAAGGGCGTCTATAAGACAGAAAAACGCCGGTTTTGGGAAGAGCACATCAGTAAATGGAAAACGAGCGGGGTTTCCCAGGTTGAGTATTGTCGCCAAAACGGCCTCAACATTAAGAGCTTCCGATATTGGAAAAGAAGGATCGGACGCCTTGGTGGTGCTCCTGCCCTGGTCGAATTGCCTTTTTCCAAATCGGTGCCGGTCTGTTCATCTCCGCCCCACCCGCATCTTTGCCTGATTGTTGGCCGGCACTACCGTGTCGAGATCGGCAGGGGATTCGACTCCGAAGACCTCGAACGTGTTATTCGGGCACTTGGGCGGATATGATTTACTTTCCATCGCATGTAAGGGTGTTTCTTGCTCCGGGAAGTACTGCGCGATTGCTGATTGTCATTGCGACAGGTAAAGATTAAAAACCGTGGTGGTGGTTGTATCGAAGTCCACCTGGGCAAATACGGTTTTGCCGTTGGCGATAGCGGCGAGTGCTACAGCCAGGTATTCCTTTTCATGACCAACCGGCGCATAAAAGACTTTTGTTGTTTTGGCCGGGACCGGGGCACCATTGACGCCGGAGACGTAAGTCAATGAGATGGCCATCTTGTAGCCCGAAGAAGTCACGGGACCCGCGTAGTTGACAGTGCAGGTATAAAGATAAGAAGTGGGCGCAGCCGCAGCAGCAACGGTTTTCACATCAGAGGCCGCCACCAGACCGACCACCACCAGGATTGCTAATAATACAGTTCTTTGAATTTTCATATTCCGTTCCCCCCGCCTCTCGAATAGTTTTGCCAACGCTAAGATGATCCCTTCTTGGGTCTTTAACGATATACGCAAAGCGTTTTGCTGCCGCATAAAACGCATTACGACAATGCGTTTTGCAATATTCTGGAAGTAAAAAAGTACCCCGGCAAGCAGTGTACCGAAGTTTGTTCCAAAACGCCAATCAAAAAGCAGGGCCGCAGGGCCTCTAGCCTGGATTTCCACGGAG